>CAJWYZ010000175.1 GCA_913049525.1 uncultured Fidelibacterota bacterium
ACGGGAACTAATAACCAAACGTCTCCATAGCCGCTTAAACAACGGTATGATTGAAGAAGTGGAAGCCCTGTTAATCGGGGGTGTCACCCATCACCGTCTAGACACTCTTGGATTAGAATATCGCTTCATTAGTAGATTTTTAAAGGGGGACTATTCCAAAGAGGAAATGACGGGGCTACTCAATACGGCGATTCATCAATTTGCAAAAAAACAAATGACATTTTTCCGAAACATGGAAAATAACGGCATAAAAATTCATTGGATTCCTGAAGGTAATTTTGAAACGGCGTTAGGAGTTATATTGAAAGATGTCATCCTGTAATTCCACTCATTCCTACCTTAAAAAAAGAGGGGTTTCGGGTCCGTGGAAAATTGAGACCTTTATAAACCGTACGTTTAATCAGGCAATCGTTATTCCAGCTTATTCAGAATTCAAATTTCTTTCCCAAACTCTTGAAAGTATTAATAAAAATAAACCGGAATTACTAAATCAAACGCTGGTAGCGGTGGTAATTAATAATGCTAATAACTCACCTCAATCTGTCAAGAAAAATAACCAATTAACCCTTCAAAAACTCAATGGGAATAATTATCAATTTCCACATGCCGTAATTGATGCAGCTTCTTCGGGACTTGAACTGCCTTTAAAACATGCGGGAGTTGGTTTAGCTCGGAAGATCGGTATGGATTTAGTTCTCCCCTATTTGATTTCACCCAAAAGCCTCATTTTCTGCACTGATGCAGATACAAAGGTAAGTCCTGATTATCTTTCAAAAGTGACGCAGTATTTTGATTCCCATAATACCTCCGCTGCTGTCATTGGTTTCGACCATTTACAATCAGAGGATTCCGCTATTAATGATGCTATTGGAAAATATGAAAATTTTCTTAAAACCACTGCTGAAAAAATGAAGGATGCAGGTTCTCCCTATGGCTATGTATCCATGGGATCCACCATAGTATGTACTGCTGAAGCATATTGTGCTGTGGGTGGTATGTCTCGGAAAAAAGCAACAGAAGATTTTTATTTTTTGCAGGAATTAACCAAATACTGTGGGGTACATAATATTCCAGAAACATTGGTGTTTCCTTCTCCACGCCCAATTTCAAGAGTGTACCTTGGCACCGGATACCGAATGGAACAACTACAAAAAGGATTTGATATTACCAACCTATATTATTCTGATGATGCTTATCGATATTTATCCAAATGGCTTCAACTTGGGGGTAGTGCTTGGGAGAGTAGTCTCAATGATTTATTGAAGGATATAAAATCAATTCATCCCAATCTTATTGGTTTTCTCAAAATAGAGGGAATAGAAATTATTTGGAGCAAAATTCAAAACAACGCTCCATCTGAATTACACTTTAAGGAACAATTCCACCGCTGGTTTGATGGACTGAAAACAATTCGCTTTTTGAAAAGGTTTTCTTCATAAATACCTATATATTGGTTTTACAACCAAGACCCAGAACCCATTCCCCTAAACACTTTTTTTATACTATAGATTGTTTGTAACCTTCAAATGCCGTAATTCAATGGATAGATTAAAAAATGAATAAAATTACATATTTAGATGGTGCTCGATTGCATCGGGCAATGGTTGCAGGGGTAAATAATGTGCTTTCAAGACAGGATTACCTAAATAAAATCAATGTATTCCCTGTTCCTGATGGAGATACGGGTACCAATATGGCATTTACATTGACTTCCATTCTGGATTCAACCTCAAATATGGTACATCCTCGAGTGGATGATATGCTGGCTCTTATTGCTGATGCAGCATTAGATGGTGCCCGTGGCAATTCAGGGGTAATTTTGGCTCAATTTTTTCAGGGACTTAGTGATGGTGCTGCCGGAGTAGAAAAAATGACCCCCGAATCTTTTGCCAAAGCCGTAAAATTCGGAGCAGAATATGCACGAGATGCATTGGCAGAACCCCAGGAGGGAACCATACTCACAGTACTCACTGATTTTTCAAATCGATTAATTGAATTGATTCAATCTCAAAATCATGATTTTGAACATTTTCTAGAATTGGGAATTAATGAAGCAGAAAAATCTCTTAAAAATACTCCTAATCTTTTGGCAGTATTAAAAAAAGCGGGGGTAGTAGACGCAGGGGCTCAGGGCTTTGTTGATTTTCTCCATGGGATTTTCAGTTTTATTAAAAATGGTGACTTAAAAGGATTTAAAACAGACCTGGCAAGTAAGCAGATAACTGTTGATATGGATGATAATAGAGCTGATTTTGAAAATTCAGAATTCAGGTATTGTACCGAATGTATAATAAAAGGCGACAAAATAATTCATAAAGATTTGCGGGAATCTCTACTCACAAATGGGAACAGTCTGGTTATTGCTGGAAGTAAGAAGAAAGCGAAAGTACATATTCATGTAAATGATCCCTCAGAGGTGTTTAAAATTTGTTCTAATTTTGGCACTGTAACAGGAGAAAAAGCAGATGATATGTGGCAGCAACAGGAAGCAGCGCAAAGTCACAAGACCAAAGGAGTTGCCATTGTAACCGATTCAGGTGCAGATATTCCCGATGATATCGACTTGGATATTTTTGTGGTTCCTGTTCGCTATAATTTTGGTGATATTGGGTATGTAGATAAGGTTTCACAAACACCTGAGGAATTCTTTAAAGAGCTGGAAACCAATCCAAATCATCCTCAGACTTCACAGCCTACTCCTGGTGATTTTAGACGGCAGTACCAATTTCTCAAATCCCATTATGACTCAATAATTTCTATTCATATTCCCCATGAATTGAGCGGCACCTACCAATCTGCATTAAATGCTGCAAAACGGGTTGATAAAAAAAATATTACCGTTTTGGATGGATTTTCTGCTTCAGCTGGACTTGGGTTGATTGTGATGAAAGCAGCCTCTCTGGCAAAAGCAGGAAAAAGTCTGGAGGAAATAAATGCTTTATT
>CAJWYZ010000176.1 GCA_913049525.1 uncultured Fidelibacterota bacterium
ATTCTAGTGAACCACCTACATCAATATCGCCTTTTAGATATAATGATAGAGCTTCAATAGAATTAGCTATTTCATTTATCCTTGGATTTTGACTTTCACTTAATTGGGCCATGCCCCAGAATAAGCCCAAAATAGCCATCCAAATAAGAGACAGGGTTGCGATTTTTTTCTTAACAACAACTAGGTAAAGACATAAGATAATGATTAATCCCAAAAAAACAGCCCTGGATGCAGCCAATACAGTAATGATAAGGATTGCAAGGGTGCCTAATGCTTTAACAATGATTTGATGGCTGCATAAAAAAAATGGCAAAGCCATCATCATCCCAATTGCCAAATTATTTGTATTCCAATGAAACCCTGTAGGTGGACGAAAATCTGAATAAACTAACAGATTATCAAAG
Organism: uncultured Fidelibacterota bacterium; assembly: GCA_913049525.1. Lineage (GTDB taxonomy): Bacteria > Fidelibacterota > Marinisomatia > SCGC-AAA003-L08 > D37C17 > D37C17. Next base: position 405 of record CAJWYZ010000176.1, read on the forward strand.
GCAGAAAAGTTAACCGCCTCTTTTCCAAAATATGGGAGCAAGGATGAATAAGGTGAAACGGGCAGGCGAAAACTCGTAAAAGATTCTAAGAGTGCAAAAAAAAGGTCAATCAGTAAAACAGCTCCGATTGTTTTAAATAATGCATTTAATTTTTCCCCTGTTTTGCTAAAATAAATAATCGTCATTGAAATTGAGATACCGCAAAAAATATAGAATAAATATTTGCCTCCATATCCAATATCGGGTGCCCAAAGAATGGATATGGCGTACCAAACAAACATGACGAGAAAAAGTAAGTCGTAATTTCCAAATCTCTTCGTAAAAGGCAGTTTCAAATTCAGGTTTTTCCACTGAACTAATAAAACCATGAACAGGGAAAAAAGAAAAAAGTGGAATAAATAAAAATCTCCATAACTAATGCCTATTCCGATTACCGCTGAACCAAGCATCAATTGAATGAGTGTGTCAGTATTGAGTTTAATTGACCGAATCATAAATCTACCTGGCTCTTTTTAAGAAACCCAAGATCAATATTATGATTAATAATTCATAGATGATTAGAGATATGGGTATTGCCAGAATTCCATAAGATCTTATTAAAATAAAAATAGAGATAACTCCAATTATGGATGAGATAAGTAATATTTTTGCATACTGATTATCATTCCTGCGGATCATTAACCACTGGCGGCCCAAAACATGGGAAATGGCTGTTAAGGGCAGAACTATTGCAAATATTTTTAATGTAGTCGAAGCAAATAAGAATTCCTCCCCCAATAGGAGAAATATTATTGGCTCAGTGAAAAAATAAATCATACTAAAAAACAGGAATCCTGCAGCCGTCATAATCCACAAAAATTTCTTTGTCATTTGTTTTGCTTTTTCAGGATTCCCTGAATCCGTTGATGCAAGGTGAGGATAAAAGGCCTGCCCCACAGGCCCATATAAAGTGTTAAATGCTCGGTGAATTCTAGCGGCACCATAATAATAGCCCAATTGAAGCGGACTTACTATTATACTCATGACAATTACGCTGAGATTATTATAAATCACCGGCAGTATTGTAATAAAAAAACTGTTCTTTGATTTTTGCCACATGGCTTTAATTGATGATCGTCCTGCCAAGTGAAATGGCCCAATAATATTTATCATATATTTAAATAAATATAGAAAGATACAAATGCTTGAAATCATATATGCCAATAGCACTATCCACCCATCTTGATTTGAACTGACAAATAGAAAGATTAAACTAAATCCAAGAAACCGGAAAATTGTTTTTGAAAATGCGACCGTACTTAATTTTTCAATTCCCTGGAAATACCAAGTTGGGACCATTCCCTGAAAAATAGATCCTATTACTACAATGAATACATAATAAGGATTTTCATGGAAAACAGGAACCATGAGAATGACGATTGTTGATAATATTAAAATGACAGGAATTAAAAATAATTTGAATGAAAAAATCTGCCCAATTAATACTTTAATCTTTTCGGGATTATTTTTTTCTCTGGCTACTTCTCTTGTGGCCATTAATGGAAAGCCAAATTCCATAATCAATAAAATAAAAATGCCAAATGTCTGAGCCAAACCAACATATCCTAATTCTTCGGGGCCCAGCACCCTTGCAATAAATGGTAGTATGAGCAAGGCCAGCAGATAATCGGCAAAATGAGCCAGGTATAAATAAAAAGAATTCGCCACCAAAGGATGACGAATTTTAGATAATATTGTTGAATTCATTTACAATTGTTGTGCTTTTTGTTTATTGCCCCCCGTACCAAAAACACGTAATCCTCTACCTATCGGAGGTCTCCTCATTTTCATAATCCCCATCTCAATCTTCCCCACAATGGGGAAGACTTAAACCATCTGGCAGTATTTGGCATTCTTTTTTGGCTTTATTCAATTTCATACTTTTCCATCAAATTATCTACTGTTTGGCCAATGGATTCGATTACACCTTCGATATTGGTAAAGACCTCATGATTATTATACCGAATCACTGCAAGACCAGAATTGTTCAGTTCATCTGATCTTTCCTCATCCTTTTTGGCAATATCTTTGTCATAATGTTGCCCACCATCAATTTCGATTACTAAACCAATATCCAGACAAAAGAAATCGACAATATATTTTCCAATTGAAACTTGGCGTCGAAAACGAGCACCTAATTGTTCTTTTCGAATATATTGCCAAACAATTAGTTCTGCTTTCGTCATATTATTACGCAAATATTGTGCTCTTTTGATGGCACCTTTTGGATAAGATGGTAAATCAAAATATTTTATTCCCTTTTTAGTCATGAATAATTCCTAACCTCATTATTTCCCCCATCGTGGGGGAAACAGGGGGATTTAATATTGAAATCACCATTGTCTTAACTCTTGAATTCAAATGGATACATACTTCACTATTTCAATCCCCATCTCAATCTTCCCCACAATGGGGAAGAAGCTAAAAGGATTGGAAAACATGAGAAGATCATGGTTTTAAATATCCATCTATATCTCTCC
>CAJWYZ010000177.1 GCA_913049525.1 uncultured Fidelibacterota bacterium
TATATTTAGGAACTACCATAGTCTGTGCAATAATATTTTTAGTTGTAAAATATTTTGAGTATTCTCATAAGATACATGAAGGTTTTGTCCCATCACATGATACCTATATGGCACTCTATTTCACTTTAACAGGTTTACATGGATTACATATTATTGGAGGGATAATTGTTTTAGCCTATTTATGGGGACCTGGTATAAGTATGTGGAGCTCAGAGCCAGAACGATTTACTAATAGGATTGAAGTTGCAGGCCTTTATTGGCATTTCGTTGATCTTGTTTGGATATTTCTTTTCCCAATTCTCTATCTATTAAATTAAGGAGCTGTTTATGTCAAATAAAGATATAGCCCATCATATTACACATTACCGTAATGTATTTGTTTATCTGCTTATAGGTACAGCTTTAACAGTTGCTGCTTCGTATCTTGAATTTAATGTAAAAGATTCAATTGCTGGGGCTGTTTTTGTAGGGCTTACCATCGCTACAATTAAAGGGTATTTGGTAGCTGCAAATTTTATGCATTTAAACTCAGAGAAAAAAATGATCTATTGGATACTAATGTTAACGGTATTTTTTCTTGTTTTACTTCTTTCTATTCCCCTCTTGTGGGATTTAAATAATTTGGCCTACAATTAAACATATGTCTCTAAAATCATTTCATAAAATATTTATACTAATATCTTCACTGTTTGCAATATTCTTTGGTTATTGGTGTTACAGAGAATGGACTATAAATGGAGATAATATTTATCTCCTTTATTCATGCATTGGAGTTGCTCTTTGTACAGGATTATTTATTTATAGTAAATGGTTTTTAAAAGAGATTTCAGGAATCAATGTTCGTTAAATTAATACCAATATTAATATTATTTTCGAACGTTTTATTCCCATGTGCTGTTTGTTATGGAAATCCTGAAGCTCCAATGACCCATGGAATGAATATGGGAGTATTAACTTTAATGGGCTTTATTGGATTTATATTATGTACAATATTATTTTCAATTATTTCAATTTCTATCAGAACAAAAAATATTAATAATTTAGAGGAACAAGTATGATTGAATATTTAGGAAATATAAGCAAGTATTTAGGTTTACCAATCAATTCATCTAGTCATGGTCATATGATTGATAATATGATTGGCTGGGTACACTGGTTAATGATTTTATTATTTATTGGCTGGGGAGTATACCTCATAATTACAGTCATTAAGTTTAATAGTAAGAATAATCCAAAAGCGAATTATAATGGTGTTCAATCTCACTATTCTCAGTATGCCGAATATGGTGTTATTATTTTTGAAGCTTTTTTACTTATTGGCTTATCCATTCCATTATATTCTCAATTAAAAACATCATTGCCAAGTGATAACGACGTTCATCATATCCGCGTTATTGCACAGCAGTTTGCATGGAATATTCATTATCCTGGAGATGATGGTAAATTTGGAGATACTGATATTAGTCTAGTGGATGAGGAGTCAAATCCCATAGGGTTGGTGAGAGATGGCAATGGTTCTGATGATATTGTTACGATTAATCAAATGCATCTACCTGTTAACAAGCAGGTTTTGATTCATCTCTCATCTAAAGATGTAATACATAGTTTTGGTATACCAGAGATGCGGATAAAACAAGATGCAGTGCCAGGTATGACGATTCCATTTTTCTTTACACCTACAATGACAACAGATGATTTTATTGATAAAATAAAAGGATCAGCCCGAGAAGGCAAAGGCTATGAAATAGCATGTGCACAACTTTGTGGGAATTCCCATTATAGAATGCGTGGATTCCTAACTGTAGAATCTGAAGATGAATTTAACGGTTGGTTGGAAGAAGAAGCTGAATACCTTGAAGAAGGAGATGATGATGACTGGTAAAATTAACTTAGTACTAATTTAAGAGAACGGGAGATTAATTTGATCTCCCGTTTTTTATTTCTAAACTAAAAAATTTGGAGTTCTAAGTATACTATAACCATTATTATAATTGGTTAGTAGTAAAATAACCATTGCGATCCATATCCCGTAATTCCACGCTCACTTGAATCTCAGCTATATTCTCAATAAAACTTTGAATTATTCGACTGCATTCCTTTCCAATATTTGTTTTCACTTCTTCATCTCTTCCACTGAGTAAACTGATTTCCAAATGAATGAAGCCACTAAAGTGACTTTTACCAGCGCAGTGAAAATATTTCAATTCCATTGACCTACTTTTACAATTTTCCGGTTTCACTCTGGCATGTTGAATCAGAACAGTTTGTAGTTTGGGAAAAATATCCTGAATGGGATTCTTCCATTGTACATTTTCTGTATGTTCTAATTTTACATGTGGCATATATTTATTCTGGTTTATATAATAATGGTCGGCTGGGTGCTGCATCACATACAAAGTGAGGAATTTGGATGTCCAGAAAGTGGAACCCATCTTCAACCGAGCTTGGAATGTATGCTAATTCGGTAATGGTTTTTTGAGATTCTGAATTTACTTCTCCATGAGGATTCTGACTATCGCACCAGAATATACGATGATTTCCTAGAATTCCACCATCAGACATGCGGTCCACGGAGGGTAAATCCACCACTAAATGTTTAATTCCCAATTTTGAGATATATTGTAATGCATCATTGGTGAAAAAGGGAGGTGTTGAATCATTGAATCGTAATGATTTTTTACACTCATCATTGGGAAGGGAACGGATAATCAATGTTGTGGGTTTAAAAGTTGACCATTTCTCAAATTTTGATTTTATAGCATCCATGGAAATAATAGCTTCGTCTTTTTCTACATTGCAATGATAGGATTCACCAAAATCTCCAAAATTATTGGAATCTACTGAAATGAGAATTGCAGGTAAAAAAGTGTCCACCAATACATCCCCTATATCACCGGGATCTTTCAGT
>CAJWYZ010000178.1 GCA_913049525.1 uncultured Fidelibacterota bacterium
GACCATAATATACATTTCCAGCCTTGGATTCTTTATAATTTTCCCAACTCATTGAATATTCTTTACAATCCAATTTTTGATTAGATTCATAATAAATCAACCCTTCAGGTTTCAACCATTCGTGGTTTTCGAAATGGTTTAAAAAATCTTGAATTTTGTAAACCCCAAAGGGTGGATCTAAAAATATTAGATCAAATGGTTGGAAATAATTTGGATCATTTAAAAATAATAATGCATCAGAATGGACCACTCTAAAATTATCTAGGCCCAAGCATAGCAGTTGTTTTTGTATCTCATTTAGTATACTTCTTCGATGATCAACAAAGACCACGTCACTTGCACCTCGGGACAAGGCTTCAATTCCCAAGATGCCAGTTCCAGCAAAAAGATCTAAACATCTGTTTCCTTCTGTTTGTAAAGCCAACCAATTAAACAACGTTTCTCTGACCCTGTCCTTTGTTGGTTTAATAACATTGTCTACAATTGACACCTTTCTGCCTCGGTGTTGCCCGCCTATTATTCTAATTTTTCCCTTAGCTTTCATAAATCTTTGTCGCAATCCTTTGCTTTACCGCCCAATTGTAGAGTAAATTTTTGTTTGGTTATATTTATAATTTATTGATTTATAGATAATTTTTAATCAGGAATGTATTATGTTTAGCACTCTAATGGTTTGAGTGCTAAAATTAGTGTGTGAATTGAGCAAAAATTTGAAAATATGGCTAAAGAATTAACGATAAATCAAGACGAAATATTTATTGGCCCTTTGGGAAGTCTTGGGGCCTATATAAATATTGTTAATCAAGTTCCTGTTCTAAGCAAAGAAGAGGAGAAGAGGCTGGCACTAAGTTATCAAAACGATAACGATCTGGATGCCGCAAGACGATTAATCATGTCCCAATTACGATTTGTTGTTTATATTGCAAGGAGTTATTCAGGCTATGGTCTCTCTCTTGCTGACTTAATCCAAGAAGGCAATATAGGCCTGATGAAAGCTGTAAAACGTTTTGATCCTGATCGTGGTTTCAGATTGGTTACATATGCTGTGCACTGGATAAGAGCAGAGATTCATGAGTTTATTTTCAATAATTGGAAGCTGGTTAAGGTTGCCACAACCAAGGCACAGAGAAAACTTTTCTTTAACTTAAGAAAAAACAAAAAACACTTGGGGTGGTTATCCAAACAAGAAACAGAATCCATTGCAAAAGATTTGGGTGTCAAACCGAAAGAAGTAACTCTAATGGAACAAAAGTTTGCATCTAAGGATTTGGCTTTTGATCTGAGAGATAATAATAATGAAGATGAATATGTGGCTCCTGCAGGTTATCTACCAAGTCTCAATGCTGATCCTGCAGAAACGCTGCAAGAATCTGATTGGCTGACAAAAAATACCGAGGCCCTCACCCTTGCAATGAAAGACCTAGATGAAAGAAGTAAAAATATTCTTAAATCGCGCTGGCTTGAAGAAAAAAAACTTACCCTTAAAGACCTTTCAAAAAAATACAATATCTCAATAGAAAGAGTCAGACAAATCGAAGAAAATGCTATAAAGATACTTCGTGAAACCCTCATCGAAGCCTAACTCATTACGCACAATCAAAAGTTATGTTCGACGCTCTGGTCGAATAACGGACTCACAACGCAAAGCATGGAATAATTATTGGCCTTGTTATGGTATTGATATAGAAAACGACCCAAATAGGTTGGTTGAATTATTCAAGGATACAAAAAAAAGAGTTGTCCTAGAAATTGGTTTTGGTGATGGTGATAACCTCATTGCAACTGCAATAAATGAAACTAGTTCGAATGTTATTGGTATTGAAGTCTATCGTTCAGGAATAGGTCATTGTTTGATTAATGCAAAAAAAAATAACCTAAAAAATTTAAAAATTATTTGCTTTGATGCTGTTGAGGTTTTAAATCAACACATACCAAATAATTCGATTGATACTGTCAATATTTTTTTTCCAGATCCGTGGCCAAAAAAAAGACATCGAAAACGTAGGTTAATTTCTGAAACGTTTGTTTTATTATTAAAGTCAAAATTAACCAACCATGGTCTGGTACATATTTGCACCGATTGGCCTGATTACAACGAAGATATTAGAAAATTATTCAAACACATCAAAAACTTCAAACCAGTTGAAAATATCCCAGAAAGAACTCAAACAAAGTATGAAAAAAAGGCAATGGCCTTGGAGCATGTTATTTATGAGTCTGCTTATAGATTAGTTTTATAATAATCTTAGCTGGGCTCAAATTTTATTGATAGCTCTGATACCTTACTTTTTTTTATTTTGAAGAAAAGTATTAATAGCCAACGCAACGCCTCTGCCTTCGTTCATCGCCCATACAACGAGAGACTGACCTCTTCTGCAGTCTCCAGCACTAAAGATACCGGTTTTGTTTGTTGCAAAAGATTCATAAGAAGCCGCTATGTTTGCCTGTTTATTCAAATCAACCCCAAATTTCTCTGGGAGATCTTTCTCAGGACCTGAAAATCCCATTGCTAATAAAACAATATCCGCGTCCCATTGTGTTTCAGTGCCTTTTATTTTTTTCATTGACCATTGGCCATTTTTTTTATTCCATGCAACCGATTGGCTCTCTAAACCCAACACTTCGCCATTACCGTTATCAATAAAAGAATTACTTAATGTCTCATATACCCTTGGATCATCTCCAAAGATAGCGATTGCTTCCTCGTGTCCATAATCAGTTCGCAAGATGTTTGGCCATAAAGGCCATGGATTGCTCTTATCCCTGAATTGAGGTGGTTTTGGTAATAACTCAATATTTACAATACTCTTGCATCCTTGTCTGATTGCCGTTGCTATGCAATCCGTTCCTGTATCACCTCCACCTATCACTATTACATTTTTATTGTTTGTATTGATAT
>CAJWYZ010000179.1 GCA_913049525.1 uncultured Fidelibacterota bacterium
GTATACCCTGCAATATCCGTAAACATAATTGCAGCAAGTTTTCTTTCAATTGGCATGGGATAATTTAATTAGTATTACCATCAAATCGATAGATTTGAATTTATAATGATATATTACATTCCGTATACTTTTCGCTTTATCTCTCCCTTATAAATCTTTAACTTTCGCCCCTATGAAAATCATGGTTTTCTCTATATTTTTATTTATGGCAACATTGCTGTATTCAGAAAGTGCACCACCGGGTGCCTTCAGCATTACCCGTATTCACTATGACGGAGGAGGTGACTGGTATGCTGACCCCAGTTCCCTGCCCAACCTATTGGCACATCTGAAAGATCATACCAACATGGCGATCAATCCGCTGGAAAAACGTGCCAAAATCGGTGACGATATTTTTTCTAGAAGCAGTTACCTGTATATAACGGGGCATGGAAACATCAAGTTCAGTGATGAAGAGGCACAAATTCTGCGTGATCACCTGCTGTCAGGTGCTTTTCTCCATGCAGATGACAATTACGGCATGGATAAATCATTCCGGCGGGAAATGAAAAAAGTTTTCCCTGAAAAAGACTGGGTGGAACTCCCCCTTGATCACCCTATTTTCAATATTTTTTATAAATTACCAAATGGGCTCCCCAAGGTCCATGAACATGAAAAAAATCGCCCCCAGGCACTGGGCCTGTTTAACGAAGGTATACTTATGGCTCTGTATACATTTGAATCAGACCTGGGTGACGGATGGGAAGACCCAAGGGTTCATAATGATCCTGAAGATGTTCGTGTAAGTGCCCTTGAAATGGGAACCAATATTATTCTCTATGCTTTAAGCAGATAATGATAAATTCATCAATTACAACATTCATTCACTTATTCCGCACGCAGCAGGTAAAGAGCAAACTTAATCAGGGATTTGTTCAATTGGCTATTGGTACCATCATTTTTCTTATAACGATGGGCTTATTAGAATCCGTTTTCTATTTTTCCAGCCCTGTTAGATTAATAACTGCTGAATTTTTCTTACTTTTATTTTTTACCTTCACCTTATTTATTTGTCTCCGTTTTTTATTACATTATAAATCTATATTCAATAATAGTAGTAATGAGTTTTTAGCTCAGAAATTTGAAAAAAGAGAGCCCAAAATTGGTGACCGGCTTATTAATGCACTTCAGTTAGAAAAATCAATTGAAGCATTAGATGGTGGAAAAGATTTGGCTGAGCACGCTATTAATAAATTAAACAATGAACTGAAAATAATTCCTGAAGAATCTCTATATGACCCCGTTTCTCAATCTCTAAAAAAGACTCTCAAGGTATCGCTACTTTTGGGAATCATCATTACATTAATTTTAATTAATTCTCTGCCTCAAGCACTCCAACGCCTCTCACAACCAAATAAAAACTTTCCCGTTCCTCTACCCTTTGTTCTTAATTCCATGACGGGAAATATGGAAGTATTGGGAGGGGATACACTCACCGTAAGTATTGCAGGTTTTGGAGAATTACCTGATTCTATTCACATTCACTGGCAAGATAAAGACAAAAGCGGGACTGAGGTTGTGGCTGAAAAAAATGAAATTTTTCATCATACGTTTGCAGGAGTTAAACGGGATACTCGCTATTGGGCTGAATACAAATCTCCCTCCTGGATCTCTGCATGGGAAAGTATTACAACAAAGCCCGACACCATTTTTGTTGCTGATAGACCAATCGTCCAACAAGTACAATTTACTATTATCCCTCCCAAATATACAGATTTAGAAGAATATCAACATCCAGGAAATATCACAAACATATCCATTCCGGAAGGTAGTCAAATTAGATTCACAGGAGAATCTTCCAAATTTCTCGATTCTGCATGGATTTATCTGAATGAAACCCCCAATGTCTTATATGTTGATGGTAAAAGATTAAGTGGAACATTTCAAATAACAAATAAATATGATGCTGCTATTTATGTGCAGGATGAAAATGGTGTAAGAAATTTACACCCTCCAAATTACCGAATTTCTATAATACCAGATTCAGCGCCTGATCTTATTGTACAAAATCCCAACCGTAAATTTGAATTAGACGAATCTAACCTTATTGGGTTTGATATTCAAACCAGTGATGATTATGGCTTTTCTGCTTCCTGGTTAGAATATCGAGTAAAAGCGCCCGATTATCTTAAACAGGACACCATGTTATACATGCGTGAAATTACTAATCTTCAAAGGGATGTTAAATCTCAGCAATTATATCATGAATGGAATATATCTAAATTTTCATTGGCTCCTGAAGATGAACTGCATATTCAGATAGTTATTGCCGACAACAACACCCTTTCTGGCCCCTCCCTCACCCACTCTCCCATTTTAATTGGGCGCTATCCTTCTCTTGAAGATCTATTTAATCGTATGGAAGAAGACGAATCTGAGGTAGAAGAATATGGAGAGGAAATTCAGATGAATTTGGAGGATGTTCGTGAATTGGTGGAAGAATTGGAATTGGAACTACTTAAATCTGAAAATGTGAGTTGGGAACAGGAACAGAAGGCTGCAGAGGCATTGGAAAAAATGGATGAAGTATTTGATCAGATTGAACAAATTCAAGAAACCATGCAAAAAATTCAGGAACAGGCAGAACAAAACAATTTAGTTAGTGACGATTTGGTTGAGAAATTTTCTCAATTTCAGGAATTATTAGATGAAATTATGACCCCTGAAATGTTGGAAGCTATGCAGAAAATGCAGGAAGCCATGGAGGAAATGGATCCACAAAAAATGCTGGATGCTCTGGAAGATTTTGAATTTGACATGACAGCATTTGAAGAACAACTAGATCGTTTTATTGAAATGTTTGAGCTGGCATTAGCAGAACAAAAAATGGATGAAGTTGTAA
>CAJWYZ010000180.1 GCA_913049525.1 uncultured Fidelibacterota bacterium
AGTGTTGGGGGGTAGGGGTATAGCGAAAAGTGTATCCCGTTTGTATCCCACTTTACTGCATAATATTGATTATAAATTGGATAATTAGGACAATTTGACTACAACCAAAAAACCCCCCGATTAAGGAGGGTTTTGAAGGTGGCTCGGGGCGGAATTGAACCACCGACACAAGGATTTTCAGTCCTCTGCTCTACCAACTGAGCTACCAAGCCAAATTATCCAATAAATTGAATCACAAAATTTAAAACGATTTTAAAATATGGACTAACCTATTTTTCCTATGTATTTACCCCTTTTTTCAATTAATCCATAAGAATGAATTTTATTAAATAATTCAACCAGATTAATGATCAAAAACTCTAATTTTCCCATAGAGATGGAATTAGTATTGGCAACACATAATAAAGACAAATGTGCAGAAATGGCTGCTATTTTAGGTGAATACCCAATTGATCTTTTCACCCTTGAAAGATTCCCTGAAATTGGTGAAATCATTGAAGACGGGAATTCACTACAAGAAAATGCACTCATTAAAGCACGAGCGGTATTTAAACAGACACATCTTCCCTCCTGGGGAGATGATACAGGTTTAGAAGTGGATGCCCTGGGCGGAGAACCAGGGATTTATTCAGCACGTTATGCAGGTGAATCCTGTAGTTATTCCGATAATGTAAATAAATTAATTAAAAACATGCAGCTCATCCCCGAAAAACAAAGAACGGCTCAATTTAAAACAGCCATAGCTTACGTCAGTGAAAACATGGAACTTGTATCGGAGGGAGTAGTTGAAGGTTTAATCGCCACTATGCCAAAAGGTGTTGGCGGATTTGGGTATGACCCTGTATTTTATGTACCTGAGAAGGGAAAAACTTATTCAGAAATGAACATGAAAGAAAAAAATCAAGTATCTCATCGTGGAAAGGCAATCAATAATATGATTATTTTGCTTCAAGCACGCCTACCCCACATATTTCACCAAATGGAGGATATTGCCTAATACATAATTGTTACTATTGTGTCAATTACGGCAAAGGTTAAATACGTGAAATCGGTCCTCCGATTTCTTCTGAGCTTTACAGCTATTTTCACTTCGATTGCATATTGCGAATCCGAAGAGGGGAATATTTTGTCCTTTTCTTCAACCATAAAATATTACCCAATGCTTCCCCAGCAAATAGACCCTTTCCCTCCTCAGGTTAAAACATTAAGCCTAATGAGCAGCCATCCCTTCTGGAATGGCTATTCAATTGGCAACGTTGTATCCAAGGCCAACGCCACTCAAAAGCTGAGAAAAATAAAGCAGGATAATGAAGCTGGGCTCATAGAAAACACAATTGTTATGTATCATCGCTATAAAGATGTAGACTTACAAATGCCGGCAATATTTACAATCGATTGGTACAGGCAAATTGCTTTGGTGAAAAATGTCAATCAGGAATTCCGCAAATATTTTATTAAAAAATTAACCAAAAAATCTCAGGGAAGATCGGGTGGAGGCAAAGGAATAAGCCTTATTAATACCCAAATTGGTGAAACAAATGTAGAGCTGAATATTAGCGGAAACATCAGTGTACAAGGAGCATTGGTTTTTGAGGAAAAAGATTTAATCACAACTAATTTAAGAGAAAGTAAAACCTGGGATTTGGAAATTGAACAGACACAGAGATTCAATATTGATGGAAATATTGGTGACCGTTTCTTTGTTAAAATAAAACAGGATTCTGAAGCAGACTTTACCTGGGAAAACGATCTTACCATTGAATACAAAGGTCAAAAAAATGATATTCTTCAAAAAGCAGAAGCAGGGAATATCAATCTCTCTCTGGAAGGAATGGATGCCGTAAATCTGGGGGGTGCAAACTCCAGTTTATTTGGTATAAAAGCGGTCCATCAGCTTGGACCAGTGGAAGTACAATCGGTAATTGCTCGTGAACAGGTGAAAAAATCGGAAAAAACGATGGAGGGGGGTGCTGAATCCGGCACGCCTACATCTATTAATGATTATAATTTTATTAAAGACCGGTACTTCTTTATTGATGATCGGTTTAAAAATAATTACTATCCATTGAATAATACTAATCAACATACTTATGAAGAGATCTATGTTTTGGGAAATTTTGAATTATTTAAACAATCAGACAATAATAATGATGCCGCATTTGCCATCCAAGCAGAAGCATATTTAGATCCAACAGATTCATTAAGTCATCAGGTTGGAGGGAATTGGTTAAAACTTGAGGAGAATATAGATTATGAAATTGATCGTTTGTTAGGGTACATCCGCTTAAACTCAGTTCAAAATGCCATTGCAATAGCCTATACGACGACGACGTTTAATCCCATTAATCAAACATTTGGACAGGAACAGAATGAAACGGGTACCAATTTTAAAGCTGTTTATGATGAATGTAGGGATAATAGCCAAAACTTTATCGATGAATGTGTTGGTCTTATTACACTAAAATTATTAAAAGACAAGCAAGCTTCTACACCTACATCTCCTACCTGGCCACTTATGTTCAAAAATGTCTATTCTCTGGGAGGATCAAATATAGAACCCAGTGGAATTGAAATAGAAATTGTTCGAGACCTCGGTGGTGGTGATGAGAGAACTCATAGTGATAATGGATTGTCATTCCTCTCAATTTTTGGTTTGGATTCTGAAGACGAGAATCATCAAAAAGTTGATGGTGGTGATGGAAAAATAGACCTCTATGGAAGCCTGTTAAATCTGACGGATGGTGAATTGATTTTACCAACATATTTACCCTTTGCTTATGATAATACACCTCGAACTGATGCCGATGGAAATTTTTTAGATGATGGCGATAGTTACTGG
>CAJWYZ010000181.1 GCA_913049525.1 uncultured Fidelibacterota bacterium
CGGCAGATTATGCAGAAAATTTGAAACAGGAATATGATCTGGATCTCCATAAAATGTTAAATGTGAGATCATTTCTTGATCATAATCGGATCTATTCACCTCCAAAAACACCCTTTCATAATACCATATGCAACTCCACTGGCGCATTTGCATTCAGAGGCCGCTGGGTACCAGGAAAAGAGTTAAAACAGAACCTTATTGAGCATTTCAGGTCTTGGCATGATTATGTAAGTAAGTATGGACTGCTGATCCTTGAACTGCATACCATTCCACCTGAGGTTACCGCCCGTAATTTGGGAATCACAGTGGCCACAGCTTATGATGGAACCCATGGGTTCTCTGACCAATATATTATTGAGGTGGATTCCATGCTGGATGCTGCCGAGGAGGCTGGGCTAGCCCCAGACCCCAATTATCAGGCACGCTTCCCCAATGAGGAATTGGCCACTATCAGCATCAACCTATTTAAGGCAGTAAATTAAATACCCAGTTTATCAAAAAATTGCTTTGAACTAAGTTTACCCTGCGACAATGCTAATGTCAATTCAACCGGGGCTGTCATAATAACTTCCCGGCCTCCCCTTAATTCGTAATGAATAATAATTTGCACCTCACGAAAAGGGGTGCTGGTTTTGTTTAATGCGCTTCCTACAGAATAGAATCCTAATAGTTGTTGGGATTTTATATTTGTCCGCCGTGCAGTGATTTCCAAACGAATGATGCCATCTATAATGGAGACATCCCTTTCATTAATGCTATATCTATATTTAGAAAGATGAGATTCTATGGCATTAAATAATAAATCTCCTTCTCTAGCAGAAATAGTGGAAAGAAGGATAAAGAGAATAACAACGAATTTGAATTTGATCTTCACGATGTAAATTAATTGGTTTTACATTACAATTGTGAATTGTTTAGAAATTAAAGCTAATAATATTAACATTTCTCCTCTTAACAAACTGTTACAACTAAGATTTTGAAGGATGTTAATTTTCTCCTCTATATTACCGACGACAAATTTAGGCTCGGCAGGTAGATGATAACTGAGAAACGGCATTCTCCTCCTCGTGAATGGTTGTCTGCCCCGGGCCTATCATTATCAGAAATCTACCTTGAAAAGTGACAATTATCACACCTTAGCTTTAACTCCTAATAAGTATTGCATAGATCACAAATATTTTTTCCTTACCCTTATAATTTGAGGTTAATGGATTGGCAAGACTTATATCAAAAACAGCTAAACGAAAACCAAGATCTTAAGAAACAATTGGATATCGTTGAATCTATTCTGAGAAGTTTTCTCCCGGTTGTAGAAAGTAAAGACAACCCGAATTAAATAGCTTCTCATATTATTCAACAATACCCTGTTTTTTAAGGAAGGCTTCATTATTAGGGTCTCTTCTAAGAAATGCTCTTACAAGATTCATTGGGTTTTCTGTACCACCTTTTTCAAGAATAGTTTTTCTAAACCTTAGACCAACTTCCTGATTTAATACTCCTTCTTTTTCAAAAGTAGAATACATATCCGCAGCAAAAACCTCCGACCAGAGATAGCCATAATAAGACGCTCCATAATCCAATAAATGATCAAATGAAGCCTGCATATGGGTACCTTCCATATAGTCATAATTTGTGATAGAGTTTTGCAGCTCACTCATAATTTCTGTGGTGGATTTTACATTGGATGAATCAAACTGTTCATGAAGTGTCAAGTCCAGCATGCCATAAAATATTTGCTGTAGTAAATTATTTCCAGACTGAATATTCCGTGCCTTCATCATTCGATTTAAGAGTGAATCTGGAATAATTTCATTTGTTTCATAATGGGTTGCGAAAAGGCTTAAAGATTCTTTATTCCACACCCAATTCTCAATCATCTGCGAGGGAGCTTCTACAAAATCCATAGCTACCGATGTTCCTGATTGGCTGTATAATTCTGAAGTTGTGAGCATATCATGGAGCAAATGACCAAACTCATGGAATAATGTCTCCACATCTTCATGTTGTAATAAAGCTGGAGTGTTTTTCCCAGGTGGTGGAAAATTACATACTAGACATGCTATTGGATGTTGGTAATCAGAGTTTATTTTTTTTCCGCTAACAATGGAAAATGCCGCGGCATGCTGATATTTATCTTCCCGTGGATATAAATCTAAATAAAAATATCCAACTAAAGCATTGTCAGACTTCTCTTTCATTTCGAACATTCTAACACCAGAATGCCATACAGAAGGGTTTTCTATCTCACGAAATTTTATATCAAACAACAGGCTGGATATAGCAAATAAACCTTCTATAACATTATCTACTTGAAAATACTGTTTCACCTCTTCAGAATCTACTCTGTGCTTCTTTAGCAGTAGTTGATTTTCATAATAATCTTTCTGCCAATCAGTTATTGTTTTATCATTTCCTTCTATAGTATCATATTTTAGTTGCAATAATTGCTTAGTATCCCAATTTGCTTTTGGTTGGATTTTCTCAATTAAATCTTTTTCAAATTCCCATACTGCTTCAGTTGATTTTGCCATTCCCTGATCAATAATCAGCGCAGAGAATGAAGGGTAATTCAACAATTCAGCTAGAGATTTACGATTGGCAAGTATTTCACTTAAAATTGACACATTTTGAGGCATTCCCTTATTTAAAAACATATATCGTAATAATTTTCGCAGGGAGTCTGATTCTGCATATATCATAAATGGGTAAAATGAGGGGTATGAAAGATCAATTGCGTATTTCCCGTCAGCCTGGAGATGGTTTTCTTTGTAATCATCAGGGAGTCCTGCAATCATATTATGGGGAATAAATAATGTATCTGAATAAGAAGAAATATTGT
>CAJWYZ010000182.1 GCA_913049525.1 uncultured Fidelibacterota bacterium
AATCAATGATTTGGATGGCCCCTCCTCATATAAGGAGGGGAGTCGAAGTTATATGTTAGATGTTAGACGCATTAGTGGCTTACCTGCGCTTTATCTACTCCGCTGGGTAGCGGATATAAATGACAAGTTCGTCTCTGGCTGGTAAAAATCTTAAGTTTTTTCAATATTAATACTTGAAATCCTTCATTTCATTCAGGATTACAGTCTCAATACTTCAGGTAGACAAATATTCCACAAAGATTAAGTGGGAATGCGGGCTTTAGCTAATGCTTCTGAAAATTGGGGCAACCACAACTTATTTGCGAAATATACTAAACCAATTTCAAACGAAAAAGTAGGGGGAAATCCAAGCCCTAATGGTTGTACACCAATCATACCCACCAACAGAAAAATAACTACCAAATCTGTAACAGACCAAAAACTCTCACCATAAACAACAGAGTTTAGTAAATAGTTTGTGATTACAACTATACTGGTTATTAATAATGAACCATACCGTAACCAAGAAAATAATGATATATATCCGGATTGAACTGTTATTGGAGGTAGAACGTTTACGCCTAATGACATAATATAAATGTGAAATATGCCAAAAGATATTAACAGCGCAGTATTGCTGCGGTGACCGGAGAAAGTTTCCTGCAGAATAAATAGAGCCAGAATTGTGCCTGAAATAAGTATGAATGGAAAACTGGATAAATAAACCAATTGTTTATTATACAGAAAAATGAGAGATATGAAATAAATCAAAATTAAATATTTTAATAATTTCACACTAAAAAACGTGATAAATGAATTGCTTCTTATCTTCTGTTTTCTAAAACGACTATTCAGATTTAAAATCAGGCGAATAAAGTTTTGAGAAATTGACGGTATCAATGTACAGGCACCTAAAATGAATAAATAAATACCCATCATATATGCGGACTTTATAAATATTATACTCGGTAAAATTGATAATATGCACCCAATACCGCACAAAATAAATATGGACATCAATGTACCATTATGGGAATTACCATGGTTATACACCTGGTAATGTAGATGAAGCTGATCGGGTTCAAGGGGGTGCTTGCCACCCCTTACCCTGATAATTACAACACGAATGGTATCAATAATAAGGTACGTCGTTAATAAAATAAATGGTGTCATATCTATAGTTGATGTAATACCACTAATATTTGTAGAAAACAATAATGGAAGGACCGCTAAATGGAATCCGAGAAATAAACTACCACTATCTCCCATGAAAAATTTTGCCGGCTTCTGGTTAAAATGGAGAAAGGCTAATAACGAAGCTATAAATAGAACATTTATATTTGTGAAAACAGGATTTCCTGATACAAAACCCAAAATGGTAGCAGCAAAGGAAATTAAAAGCATGAATCCGCCGGCGAGGCCATCTAAACCGTCAATCAAGTTAATGGAGTTTGTAATTCCAATAAACCAGAATAGGAAAATCCCCATGAGGATCCATTTTGAAAAGGGAAGATCTTTTCCGAAAAAGAGAACTGTATCTACATAAGGAAAAAACTGAATAATAATTAACAGACCAATAAATAACTGAATGGGGAGTTTAAACCGCCAAGACATAGTGTAGTAGTCATCAATCGCACCGAGGATGAAAATCCCCATGGCTCCCATAAAATACCATGTGTATGTATCTGATGTGTTAAACAAGAACCAACCCAAAATAATTATAACAGGTGCAAATGCTATTCCCCCCATGCGAGGAGTGGGGGTATCATGAACTTTACGCTCATTTGGGTGATCCATAAAGAAAGTGGGATCCATATAACGAAGTAAAAACCTTGAAAACCAAAGCGTGAGAGCAAATGAAAGTGAAAAATATGATATTATGAGCAACATTACTCCAAAGAAACTCCTTGTTGTTTATATTTTACCTGTACTATTGAATAAAACTTACAAAAAAGTAATAATTAAACAATAGAATTATAATACCCCTTTATCTTAAAATAAATAATCATATAAATCTACCACATTTAGAATTTTTACACACAAAAGAACTCCACCGCAGGGATACTGAAAGCACAAAAAAACCCTCGGGTTGGAGGGTTTTGAAAATATTGAATAATATGAGATTACCACGCCCACCAAATGGCGGACTCGTAATGACAATAAATATTATTCTTTAAGAGTTATATCCATTTTATAATGGAGGCTGGCTGAAAGGAAAAAGCCGCCCTTTAGTTCATCAATTAATCCATTGGCAATTTCATACGGAAACGGTTTGTTTGTATAGCCAGTTTGGAGTGTGGCGTATTTAGTTTTATATAAAATTGATGTTTTCAATAAATGAAATGTTTTTACCGGTTCTGAAGGAAAGGGATCATCCAATGTATCATTATTGCCCCAAGATGTATTAATGTTATTAGCCCCTTTTTCCAACCAAGTATATTCAATATCAAGTTTAAGGGTTTCGTTTTTTAGCCAGGTATCGGCTTGCACATAAAAGGATCTTAAATCAGTCCCATAAGGATAACCGATGGCATGACCGCGATTCTGCCAGTTTGTAAACTGGCCATGATGAATATATGTCCAGGAATCTATTTGGGTGTATTCTGTTTCCCAGTTTACCTGATAGTTGGAAAAATCTGATTGTCCCTCAAGGCCCAACTTCCAGCCAAGCATATTTTGGGTTTGATTATCATGAACCTGATAATCATCTATTATGAATTCAAAAAATACAGAAGCTGGATATTCAAAATCATATTTGCCATTAATAAAAATCATACCATTGTCGTTGTTGAATTCATCAACATTTAGATCATCGTCATCGTAAACAGCAAAAACGTAAGG
>CAJWYZ010000183.1 GCA_913049525.1 uncultured Fidelibacterota bacterium
GCATTGGCATTAAAAGTATTGGTTTCAATGATATCTGCACCTGCCTCAAGATATAAGGAATGAATACTATGAATAATATCAGGGCGGGTGAGAGATAAAATATCATGATTCCCCTTTAGATCCTGGGGGTGATCAGATAATATTTCTCCTCGGTAATCTAGTTCACTCAGACTATGGGTTTGAATAAGAGAGCCCATGGCACCATCTAGCGTGAGAATTTGCTTTTTTAATATATTCTTAATTTCTATCATAAAATAAAAAACCGGCGCTAAACCGGTTTTACCCACTTTAGCAACTTTTTTTACGTCGCGGCAATTTGGTATAAATCACGACGGGGTAATTTAACTTGATTCTAATTATACTTTCAAATAACTATTTCAACAAGAAAGAAGCTAGTGGTAGTGGTATCACTCTTTTTCCTTACTTAGGACGGACAGGATGAATTAAAATATACTCCGAGCATTAAAACCGGACAAAGTTAAAGAAAAACGAAGCCTGTCCAAAATCCAGTCCGTATCGGTTACAAAGGGAGTTTCATCCCAGCTTTGATATAAAGGCATGATAATTGAAAGGGGGCCGAAAGATTTTTTCAGCCCAAAATCAAAATAGGAGTCCCCCCCGGGAATTATAGCTACATCCATAAAGGGTTTCCCCGGTATTTTAGGTATATTCATTTCAAAATTAGCAGAAATCACCCAGTCATCCACCCCCTTCATTTTGCCATTATTCAGTATCAAACCATGTATAGACGGCCCGCCAATATCATATTGACGGATTCCCACAGATGCATCATTGATCTCTGGAGTCCGGTTAAAAATATATCCATTACGAAAATCAGGATCAATATTGCCGCTGAGATAGGTTAAATACTGCTGAGGCAGGTTAGAAGTGTCTAAAAATCCCCCTGCCCAGATACGAAGTTTCGCTTTTAATTTTTTGGTAAACTTATAATAAATATTGGTCTGTAGATTTACCCTTAAAAATTGACTCTTCACTATCCCCATTTTAAGAGCAGATCGGAAATAATATGTCAAAAAGGGATTAGGGCGATTATAGAGTTCCATTTCAGCATATCCTGTGGCAAGTTCACCAGAATCATAATAATCAGGATCCACTGCATTTACAGAGATATCATGATAATCCATATTAAATGTTGTGGTCCAAACCGGATATCTCTCTAAATGTTCTTTCCGCTTTCCTTCAAACTCAATATGGAATCCTGTTCTGCCGGCATTTCTTCCGGCATCAAAGCTGAATGTACTGGTATAAAAATTACCAAACCCATATACCGTTTTTGATGCACTGGCAGAACCGATAAGCTTTTTATTATTGAAATCCCACATGGGACGAAATCCAATACCGTAATCATACCCGGGTACGAAACCATGATAGAAATGTATACCAGGCGTCCAGCCATTATACTCATTGCCACTGAAAACCCAGGGCATCCAGAAAATTTCCCGTTTATCATACTGAGGTTGATCAAATACCCATGTGAATGCCAGGGGCTTGCATGTAGAATTATTGGGCCTGTTTACATCTGGAAGCGTTTCATCCGGGTCGATCTTTACCGATTTTGCTCCTTCCGGAAGGGTAACTTTTCGAAACCGTTTTACATTTTCATACCAGTGGCGGGATATTTCCTTTCCCTTTTTGTCGTAAAATGCTGCTTCAAACGGCAGTGTCAATGTACCATTATTCCTAAAAACAGCTTCACCTTTCTGAATAGAAGCAGCATAATCCACCCTGCCAGTTTTGTAAAATACATCACTGGTATACCAGCTCAAATCTTTATCACTGTATTTTTTAACATAGGAAAAATAATCCTCCGGGTAGGGATGCCTGAACTTCCAGTCTGAATAGTAATTATGGAAAATGGAGTCAATGGTCTCTTCTCCAAGAAAGTCCATGAGATGCCAGGTATAGACCAGGGGCTTTGAGTAGCTGAGCCAGTAATTGGTACGCTGTTTGAAATCATTTGAAGAGGTTTCAAGCGGTTCTTCATCCCCACGCTTGACCCAGGATGTATATCCCATATATTCAAAAAAACCATACTGGATATTTTTTCCCACGCTGAGAGGACCTAATTTTTCCTGAGTAAATTCATTTACAATATATTTTCTATTTTCATTGCCGTATTTTTTATCCCAGTAGCGGATATTACAAAATTCATTCAGTCCCTCATCCATCCAGGTATGATCACGTTCATTGCTGCCCAGTATGCCGTAAAACCAGTTATGCCCTACCTCATGCATAATCACCATTTCCAAGAGATGCTTCGAATCCATTTTAGAAATAACCGTGATATTGGGATATTCCATGCCCCCGCCTGCACTCATATCACCATCCACAGCAGTTATATGGTTGTATGGATAATCACCATTAAATACGCTGTACCAATAACCGGAATCATGAAGATATTCTATGGAATTTTCCCACATTTCAGCATTCTTGGGTTTATACATGCTCCATAGTGTTACCTCCCTTGTGGAATCTGCCAGAAACAGGGTTCCTTTCCGGACAATCCATTTCTTATCTGCGAACCAGGCAAAATCATGAACATTATCCTGATGAAAATGGAGGGTTTTAAGTATGGGCGTTTCTCTTTCTTTCTTTTCCTTTTTAAATTTTGCTTTCAGCTTTTGCAGAAAATTCTTTTTCTCCCCTTTCTTTTTCCCAGATTTCTTCAATTTTTTAATGGCTTTCTTAAAAGCCTTTTTATCCAGAGCATGCAGAGAGTCACCTTCTTGAGCCAGGGAGTCCAGCCAGGCATATTCTGCTTCTCCATTAA
>CAJWYZ010000184.1 GCA_913049525.1 uncultured Fidelibacterota bacterium
GCGGTAAACTGGTATTGGTGAATATGACCAAAGCAGAACAGTTTGGGGCAGGTTTATATGAAAGAAGCTACCGGATATCACCCACTCTTATGGGCGGCTGCCGGGGCGTTAAGCTGTCAAACCTTCTTACTAAGCATGGGTTTAAGGTTGAAATCAGAGAATATGTTCAGCAAATGCTGTTTCCATCAGAAGTAATTCTCGCAACCAAATAAAACTGTAGACTTACTAGATTGATTACTTAATACACACCCAACTGCTCTTTCACCACTTCGAAATCAGAAGTGGGGATGGGGTAAATTGAACTGATATGAGCACGTTTAGAGAAAAGATAAAGATAATAATCTTTGGAACGGACACCAAAGCGGGAAAGCTTTTTGATGTTATTCTAATCATATCAATAGTACTCAGCATTATCACTGTTATGCTTGATAGTGTAGTAGAGTATACTCAGCAATACGGCCACATCTTCAGGATTGCTGAATGGACCTTCACAATCATGTTTACTGTAGAATATTCACTTAGAATTTTCTCTATCAGGAGACCTATTAGTTATATTTTTAGTTTTTTTGGTATAATTGACTTCTTAGCAATTCTACCTACCTATCTAAGTTTGTTTATGCCGGGAACTGAGGTTTTTGCCATTATTCGTGTTTTGCGTGTCCTACGAATTTTTCGAGTATTGAAACTTGTCCAATTTATGGGTGAAGCCGATCTATTGATGACCGCTATGATTGCCAGTCGCAGAAAAGTTTTCATTTGGCTTTTTTTAGTGATGAATATCGTTATAATCCTGGGTTCAGTTATGTATTTGGTTGAAGGAAGAAACACTGGATTTGATAGTATTCCAAGCAGTATCTACTGGGCGGTAGTTACTTTAACTACTGTTGGATATGGAGATGTTGTACCGCAAACGAGTTTGGGTCAGGCTATTGCTTCTTTTATCATGGTTCTTGGTTACAGTATTATCGCTGTCCCGACAGGGATAGTGACATCTGAGATCACTTTTGCTGCCAAAAGCACTAGAGAACAGCGCTGTGTTGTATGCGGTAAAGAAGGGCTCAATGAGGATGCAAAATTCTGTAGCAATTGCGCTTCAAAGTTAACAGGCTAACTAAAACCCCATTTACGGTGATATTGGCTGGTCAACATCAGGCAAACAATAACTCATCTGCTTCCCATTTGGATGGATTCCTCCTCTTTGTAAAAAAGTGGGGATGAGGTAAATTGATAATCGGCATGCAGTTGGTAAAGTGTGGGAGAAGGTAAATATTTAGAACTAAATGGAAATTTCATTTTCATATATCGCCACATTCATTTCTTTAATATATGGGTTAGCTTTAGCTCATTCTCTTTCTTGCATTTCAGAATTTATTCAACATTGGAAGGAAATTAAACATTATTGGGTGTGGTGGTTTTGGGCAATATTTTTATTGTTATTATCTGTAGGGTTTTGGGTTAGCATTTATGCTTTTTACAGTACAATAGAAAAATGGGTTATATCTGAATTTGCATTTTTAACTTTACAATCATGTCTGTTTTATTTAACATTCTATATATTCTTTAACCATTATAATGAATTGGAAAATAAAGACCTTGAATTAGAATACTATAAATACAAACATATATTTTTTATCTTATTATCTTTACAATTTATATTAATGTTTTTTGGACACAATATTTTAGCAACTGATAAATCTTTTACAACTATACTAATCCAAAATAGTCCAATAATTATTCAAACAATCTTTTTAATAATGTTAGCATTTATTAATAATAAAACTCTTCATGGATTTTGTGCGGTTTCCTTTCTTTTAATATTTCTTTCAGCAATAGTTTTTGGGTAAAAATATTATTACATCCTATTTATATAGAAATTGTAGAATGATGTGAGCATGTGAATAACCCCACCTCTTGCTGCAGTAACATTTAAATGATTAATACAATAGTTTATCTTTTGCTAACTTCAGTATTATTAATTGTTTCAGGAATAAAACGTGTTCCCGGTATTGGTATTCTATTTTCAATTATTATTATTGCAATTGCTTATTGGAACAATGACATATTTTTTGTTCAAAAACTTTTTGAATATCCTAGTAATTGGTTTTATACACTTTTTATCGGGTTTTTATTAGCCAGTATTATTAGTCTCCTATCCTTTGTATTAATTGAACCATACATTGAAAGAATTACAAATCAACCCCACAACTTAAAAGCAATTGAACATATTCGTAATAATTGGAAATCCACAATTATTTATATATTAATAGGTTGGGGTATGGGAGGGTTTATTGAAGAAATTATTTTCCGTGGTTTTTTAATGTCCGCATTCAAAGATGTACTAGGAACAAGTAACTTTTCTTTATTAATAAATATTGCAATAACATCAATTTTATTTGGTATGGCTCATTGGTATCAAGGAAAAAGTGGAGCTTTAAGTACAGGAATCATAAGTATATTTTTGGGACTAATTTTTATTTATAATCAATTTAATTTATGGCTTCCAATTATTGTGCATGGGTTCATTGATACTATTTCAATCTTTATAATTAGTTTAGGGTATGATAAAAAATTGGTGAAATTGATACAAAAGCAATTGTAGAAGAGTGGAAGGAGGTAAACTAGTTCCACCTCTTTGTAAAATAGTGGGGATGGGGTAAATTGAATATTAAAGCAGTTATTTAAAGAGATATTTATAAGATTAAACACCACTTTAGATCAAA
>CAJWYZ010000185.1 GCA_913049525.1 uncultured Fidelibacterota bacterium
GCTTATCTCGGGGTATCATATCATTCAGGGCATCATATAGTGGGGTAAGATAAGGATCCACTTTATCTTTTAAATCGCCAGGTAAAAACCCCAGTCTCTCTCCTGCTTCAACAGCTGGCCTGGTAATTATAATTCGATCAACTGCTTTGTTTTTTAAAGCGGATACCGCCATGGCTACAGCTTGATAGGTTTTTCCGGTTCCTGCAGGACCAATGGCAAATACAATATCATTTTCCTTTACCGCTTCCAAATATTTTTTTTGCCCATTTGTACGAGCATTCACGGAGCCCTTATGAGTGTAGAGTACCACCGGTTCTTCTCCGTTGCCATTCATAGTTGAGGGCTCTCCATTTTTCAGAGAAGCTAAATATTCACGGATATCCTCTGGTAATACAAAGCCCTTATTATTAATGGTAAACATCATTTCTTTCACTATCATTTCAATGAACTTGACATCCTCTTTGTCACCATCCAGATGCATGGCAGACCCCCTAACGACAATCTGTGTCTTCACTGTTTCCTGAATAGTTTTTATATTTTGGTCGCCAATCCCCAAAAATGATAATGAGTCTACACCGGAAATATCAATTTTCTTTTTCAGACTTTCTCCACATTACATTAAAAAGCCCCAATACCCACAATGGGGATTAGAGCTGTTTTAATTTTAAAAAAGATCGGTTTCATAAAGCCGAGTAATTTACACAATTTGTGTAATGTATATCAATTAGTCTTCGCTATCTTGAATTACTTCTAAATGTAGTTCTTCTAATTGTTCTTCTGAAACTGGTGAAGGGGAGTTATCCATAAGTGATAACGCCGATGTGGTTTTTGGGAAGGCAATAACATCTCTTATCTGATTTGACCCAGCTAAAAGCATGACAATTCGGTCAAAGCCAAATGCCATACCACCATGTGGGGGTGCACCGTACTTAAAGGCATCCATAAGAAATCCAAATTTTTCCTGAGCATCTTCATCAGAAATTCCCAACAGTTTAAAAATTCTTGCTTGTAAATCTCGGTCATGAATACGAATTGACCCACCCCCTAATTCATAGCCATTCATTATAACATCATATCCAAAAGAACGAACTGTTCCCGGCTCCGAATCCAACTTGTCTAAATCTTCCAGGTTGGGAGATGTAAAGGGATGGTGCAATGCATCCCATCTGTTTTTATCTTCATTCCATTCTACTAAGGGGAAGTCCACCACCCAAAGCGGCGCCCATTTGTTAGAATCAATGAGGCTTTCCCGTTTTGCCAATTCTATCCGGAGGGCACCCAAAGCTGCAAAAACCGTTTTGGCAGCATCTCCCACCATAAATATAACAGAATCATCCTCTATGCTAAGTTGAGATATAATATCATTCTTTACCGATTCTGGGAAGAATTTGCCAATGCCACCATCTAATTTTCCATCAACGCACTTCATCCATGCCAAACCTTTAGCGCCGTAATACTTTTTCAGATAATCTGTAAGTTCATCAATTACTTTTCGGCTATAGGTAGATGCATTGGGGCATACTAAACCTTTCACTCTACCACCAGATTCCAATACGGATTTAAAGGCATTAAAGTCCGATTGTTCTACAAACCCTGCCATTTCCTGTAGCTCCATATCAAAGCGAATATCTGGTTTATCAGAGCCATAACGTTCCATGGCATCATGGTAATTAAGTATTGGGAATTCTTCCGGTAAATCCACATCATTCACTATTTTCCAAATATGTCGCGTGAGGTTGGTACCCAAATTAATAATATCATCTTGATCTACAAATGACATTTCAATATCAATCTGAGTGAACTCAGGTTGGCGATCTGCCCGAAAATCTTCATCCCGAAAACATTTTACAATTTGAAAATATTTATCAAATCCTGAAACCATGAGAAGCTGTTTGTAAGTTTGGGGAGATTGAGGCAAAGCATAAAACCGCCCTGTGTGAAGACGGCTAGGTACAAGAAAATCTCGAGCGCCTTCTGGTGTGGACTTCATTAGCACCGGTGTCTCAATTTCCACAAATTCCTGATCATTCATAAAATTCCGAGTGGCTATGGCTGCCTTATGTCGAATGAGTATGTTATGCTGCAATTCTTTGGTTCGAAGCTCTAGATACCGATATTTTAAACGGTGGTCTTCAGAGGCAGAATTGCGGTCGTTGATATCGAAAGGCGGAGGCGCAGACTCATTATAAATGGAAAGTTCGGTTACTTCCACATCTATTTCACCAGTGGGTATGTTTTTATTTACAGCATCATCCGGGCGGGAAACAACTTTGCCAGTGATGCCAATAACATCTTCTAGTCCCAATTTTTTAACACGGTCAAAAGTCTCTTTATTAATATCTTCATTAAATACAATTTGCGTTTTCCCATATCGATCTCGAAGATCAATAAAATGAAGACCGCCTAAATCTCTGCTTTTAGAAATCCAACCATTTAGTGAAACTGTCTCTCCTATATTTTTAGCACAGAGGTCGCCACATGTATGTGTTCGTTTAATCAATGTAATCTCCTGAAATTAGATGGTAAAATTAGCAAAGATAAGAGCGTATTTTTCAGCAAAATTATACAGCCAGTTACTTCTGAATCATTGATAAAATGCTAACACTAATAAATGTAGAAAATTGCAAGCAAAATCAGTTAGATTCATTAATTGATTTTGGGTATAATATTTCAACCTCAACTGCGTCTGTAATAAATAA
>CAJWYZ010000186.1 GCA_913049525.1 uncultured Fidelibacterota bacterium
TTATCTATAATCTCCTGGGTATGATTGTCATCCCAGCCTCTTCCCTCAGAAATATAGTCTACAAACAGTTTATATAAATCATCAGCGAGTTCACCATAGTTTTCCTGCATTTCATCAGACATTTTTCTGTTTAAAAATGGATCGGCTGCTGTTTTATATGATTTTCCTTCATGTTCTACCCGAAAAACTTCGGGCACAATCAAGAGCGTATCTAGCAAACCACGTAAAAAGGTGACTTTTAGGCGAAGCCCAGCGAGCCAAATACCTGTATATTCATTCAGGTATATTTCATCAGCCATAGATACGAGCAAATAATCAGCGTTTGATATTCCTTGATCAGCATAGACATATATTTTCTTATTAGCTTCTTTAAATCGCTTCAGTGCATCGTACATCTCTCCAAATTTTGATAAGCTAGCTCTTACATGACCTATATCAATAATCATTCCATCAATTTCCGGATCTTCTGTATAGCTGTCTATTTCATCAATCCACGCGCGAAGTTGGATGCCTTTTTCAGGACTATTAAACATTTGATCAAAAAAGGATGCCTCCACTGGTTTTTCTTCAATAAATAGCCCGGAAAGTTTCATGCGGATAAGTTTTTTAGAATCCTTCGCCTTCTTTTTGAAAATACTTTCTTGTTGTTGAGTGCTGGTATAAAATCCAATACCTCCATTATACTTATGGGCATCACTATATGTTGAAGGTGAATATACAGTTTCCTTACCAAAATTAAACGCTAGATTAATCTGAAAATCATCAAAATCAGCATTTGATTTGGCGCTGAGTAAAATGCCATCCATCGGTTCTATTGTCAAATGAGGATAAATAAATAAAGAATCAGTTTCAGTTATAAGCATATCAGCGCCTACGGTGAGTCTATGCTGTAGAAATGGTCTGAGTGCAAAGCCTAAGGTCGCTGAATTATATTCTGTAAACTCATCATTGAACTGCGTAACCAGCCCAATAGAAGCAATATTTAACGGGCGGTAAAGTAAACCAAAATCAATGAGATGGTGTTTATTCCACTTAATGCCAGCATAGGCGTTTGGAAAAAGAGATGCCCCAATGCCGATATTACCATCTTCGGGGTTAAAAATACCGTGGGAAAATTGGTTATATGTAAGGTCGAAGCCAATCCCATCAGATCGATAAGATGTTGAATTGGTGTAAAGTGAGTCAAATTGAATGTAGGAACCAGATTGCTCTCCTCGCTGAATTCCCAGTCCCGCAGGGTTTCCAGATATGGCATTCAGATTGTCCGGTGTTGCTACTGATATGCCTCCCCAGATATCCTGGGCGAATAATGATGAAAGTGTCGTTGAAATAAATAGTAATTGAAGTATTTTCTGCATGATAATTCCTTTATAGTCGTATTGAAGTTGAAGAACTATGTAAATTTACATAGAATTTTAGGATTGGAGACAAGCATCAAAATGAAAATAGGTAAAGTAATTCAATGGGATATGGGGCATAGAGTGCTAAACCATCGTTCGGTTTGCAAGGGTTTGCATGGCCATAGATATAAGGCTGAAATCTGTGTTGAAGGTGATTTGGTTGAAAAAAAAGATGCTTCCGAAGAAGGAATGGTTATTGATTTTGCTGATATAAAAAAAACAGCTCAAAAATTTATTCAGGAAGAATTGGACCATGCGTTTATGGTTTGGGAGAAAGATATTGAACTGTTGGAATTTTTCAAAAACTCAAAGGGGCATAAACCGGTAATTGTTCCATTTACCCCAACAGCCGAAAATGTAGCTGCCTATATTTTTAACCAGTTAAAAGATAAATTTACTGATGTATTTAAAACAGGGCTGCATCTGCAATCAGTTAAACTTTGGGAAACCCCCAGTAGTTATGCTTTATATGAGTCAGAGTAAGATAAAAGAAAGGCGCTGTAAATAATATCTTAGGAAGTTTTCTTTTTACCACGTACAGCTCGTTCAATAAGTGCCCAGGCTGATTTAGGAACTTTTTCAAGTTTATTAAATTCACCGGCATTGTTAATCCATTCACCTCCATCTAAAGTAACCACTTCGCCATTCATATATCCTGAATAATCAGAAAGCATATAGGCCGCCAGATTTGCCAGTTCCTGATGATTGCCATATCGCTTCATGGGGAGTGTTTTCTCAAAATTAAAGAATGTGGAAATTGGTTTGGGAAACAATCTGTCCCATGCTCCCTTAGTGGGAAAGGGGCCGGGAGCAATTGCATTGCATCTGATTCCATATTTCACCCATTCGGAGGCCAGGGATCGAGTAAGAGCTAATACACCGCCCTTAGCAGCTGCTGATGGTGCTACGAAAGATGATCCTGTCCATGCATAGGTAGTGACGATATTTAACATAACACCGGGATGTTTTTTCTCAATCCAATGTTTTCCTAAGAGAAGTGAGAAATTGTAGGTTCCTTTCAATACGATATCTACCACCACGTCAAAAGCTTTAGGTGTTAACCGCTCTGTAGGGCTTATAAAATTTCCTGCCGCATTATTTAAGAGACCATCAATCTTGCCAAATTTTTCTAAAGATTTATCGAGGACATTTTTTACATCCTTATGATCTCTCACGTCACCTGTGATGGGAAATACCTCGCCTGTATATTTAGAGAATTCTTCAGCTGTTTTATCGAGAACTTCCTGTTTTCTGCTGGTAATAATCAGATCTGCACCCAGTTCCATAAAATAGGCTC
>CAJWYZ010000187.1 GCA_913049525.1 uncultured Fidelibacterota bacterium
TCTGATAATTCCCCATCCTATTCTTCAATTAATTAGGGAAAAGTATTTAATAAACGTTTTATTACTCTAAGGTTAGGTTGATAATTTATAACGGAATCCCCCAATTATCAGTTACCCGTTACAAGTTGTTGCATTTTCTTATATTTTATTTGGAAGGATTTTTTTAATGTTTATTTTCACTCTGAAGTTGAACGGCTGTATAACCAGTATCCTGAATGATTTGCTCAATTGCAATGGGGTCGGCTTCACCTTCAACTCTGACTATTTTTTCATCAAGATCAAAATGGACTTCCTCTAGTCCACCCAAGTTTTCTAATGCTTTCCGAATTTTTTCTACACATTTTTCACAATGAATATCATTAATTTGAAATATTATATCAGCCATAATTCTCCTTTGATTTCAATTCTGGGGATTAATCTTTATATAATTTACACTCATTATTGGGGACTTCAATATAGATTGTTAATTTAGGGATATTCTAACATACTTTTATAATTTCCACGAGAATCAGTTTTTATAATCCAACCATCCGTACCGTATGTAACCAGAATAGCAAAATATCCATTTTATTATTGGGGGAGCAGAATCTACTTCATCCGGTATTTCTTATGCAGGAGGAGGCTGTACTATAATTGGGGTTTCTTTGCAGGAGAATAGAAAAATTATAATTCCGAATCAATAACCAATCCGCATGGGGAAAGTTACAGTTATTTGAGAATAGGGATTATTAATTAGTAAATTAAGAGTAGTAAGTAAAAAATGATATTATCACCCTGCTTCTTTGTCACTTTGTAACTCAGGAACTTCGAACTTAAGGATTTAGTAACCAATCTTTACTTCGTTTAGATTGGCTTTTTCTTTACGGTTATGCTTCTACAAGCTCTCCAAACGCATTCTCATACATTTCTTCCAACCGAATACTTTGTTCATCTATCCAGACATTAATGGAACCAATATTTTCTGAAGTAAAAGGCTGTTTCTGTGAAAATGTCCGGCAGTATTCCATTCCTGATTTCATATTCTCATAAAACTCATTAAATGTTTTTTTAGTACGCTCATTAAAATCACTATTCTTTATGAGCCTATCAAAATAGTCCACATACATTTGAATTTCTTTAGCAAACATGTGAGGTCTATCTTTGGAAACGAGTGATTTCTGTTTATTATAGAAATGCGCCATCATTTCCATCAATGAGTATTCCCGATTAAACCAGCTAATATTCTGCCCGGGGCAGACAGCCTGCGGAGCTTTCTCCTCTTTTTTAATTCCTAAATTAATTAAAGCACCATTTCCTAAATGATCACACAGGCAGGTTTTGATTACCACTTTTACCTGTTCTAAAGCCAGTTCAGCTCCATCTTCCATTTTCGTGCTTAATTCATTCAGCTTTTGTTGTTGGTATTCCTTGGAAGCAGTACAAATTGGAACTTCAGAAAATTCCGTATTCGAAACCAAAAATCCTTTGGGACAGGGAGATCCCGGATCACCAATTTCCACTTGGTTGCTTGTATGCTCTTCAGAAATGGAATGCCTCAAATTATTAAAAGGAACACCCAGGGGAGAAACTTCACTCAAATATAAATCTGACTCATCTGCCTCTTTTAGTTTGTTGAACGTGGTCGGTTCGACACAAGTTACTTCAGGTACTAATAAAAATGGGGTTGCAATTCCAATTTTGTCAATGTTAAAATCTTTCTGCAATCGTTTCACTTCACCTGGAGTTCCCACCCCCCCCTGAACGGTAATTAATGGAGTATGGTCAGCAGAAGAATCAGGATATTCCCATCCCATTTTTTCATAATATTTATGTATGAATGGTTTAAAAGATGCAGCAAGCTGATCCCGTTTTTCATGGATTTCTTTTAAGAGAACTGGCAGTAATTGTCCATTGGATGCAAAAGCATGTCCACCGCAATTTAATCCGGACTCAATACGAAATTCATGAACCTCCAATCCTTTTTTAGCCAGAAATTTCCCCTGAATTAAAGCAGAGCGGAAATCACTGACTTTAATAATAATTTTCTTTTTTAAATCACCCTTTTTATTCCGGTAAAAATCTTTGAATTCGGACATATAGCTATAGAGACTTTGATTAATGCCCGCGGAAAATATGATACTAGATTCTACAATACTATTAGCATAGCCTCGTAACGCAGCTTTGCTATCAGAATATTCAGGTGGAAGGACATTTTCTTTTCGATCTCGATTTTCACGATCTAACTTAACCATTATATTGACATCAATGGACCCTTTGACCATTTTACTAGTGAGAGATTTTTCTGCATCTTCCCTTTTCTTTCCCGGGGTCATATCCATTAGCTTATTATAGGCAAGTTTCAATGGACTTTCATCAGGCAACATTGTAAAATATTTTTCTTTATCATTCGATTCATAGAAAGGCAGGCTTTTAATTTTTTCAAATTTAATCTGGACAATTTTCTGAACTGTGTTGATATAAGCGGTAATTCGTTTTGCACGGGCATCTTCAGACCATCTGGTAATGGGTGCAAAAGCCAAATTGAATTTTTCACAATAATGTTTTCTGATTTTTTCAACAAGCATATCATCCATAATGGACATTACAGATGATATCCCAAAAGGTGCAACCCTAATTGGAGTATCAATTGAAAATCCGGTACCCATTACCGGTATGTGAATTGTATGCATA
>CAJWYZ010000188.1 GCA_913049525.1 uncultured Fidelibacterota bacterium
TGACAGTCAGATTAGCTGAAGATAATAAATCGTTTACCCATACATTACTATTAGCAGGATCAAATTGAATATTTTTGCCTGAAATAGTAGCCAAGCGAGATGGTATCTGGCTGGGTGTAAATACATTTACATTTTCACCCACATGTTCATTAAATCCAACCGGAATTTTATTTTTAGAAATAAATAGGTCGAAAGCTCCGTCATCGTATAGAATTCCATGGGACAAGAGTACAGGATTGCAGGGAACATCTGTACCACGAATATTCAATAGCCAGGCAATGGAATCCAATTGCGTGATAAATGCTGCCTTGCAGTCATTTTTGGTGATGATTTTTCCAAGATTGAAGCGTTTATCCAAGCTGGATTTTCCTGTATATTTTTCATCTAGAAGAATAGCCTTGTCCTCTACAGATTTTGGCCGGTCTTCCCAATATATATCAACAGGGTTCCCCGTAACCGACTCCAATTTAAGAGCCCCATTTAATTTCTTTTCAGTAGTTTTTTTCCATGTGGCTCTGTGCATACGGGGGTCGTAACCAATTTTCCCCCCCGATTTATGATTGGCTTTCAGCCATTTCATCCAGGGATCTTTTGAGATGTGTAAAATAGTATAGAGGCTGCTGTCGACTTGTTCTTTTACTTGTACACTATAGCGTCCATCCACAAAAATAGCGGCAGAATCCTGAAAAATAATTGCCATTCCTGCAGAACCAGTAAATCCTGTTGCCCAGGCCAATCGTTCATTTTCAGGAGGGATATACTCTGATAAATATTCATCATCATGTGGAATAATATAGGAATCCAAATTATTGTCAGTTAAAAATTGTCTTATCTTAGTAAGATTCTGTTTTATTGAGCTCATAAATTCCCTTTAATATTTTAAAATATCATTTAATTCTTCTATTGGAATAGTTACCTTCTCATAACCAATTATTTTTTCTAATGGATCAAACATATTTACACCAGTAGATATTTCAATATCCTTGCCAGTAAATTGGCAGGGATGCTGATATCCGCAGGCATAAGTAAGTTGAAGTATTTCCTTTCGGAGGCCTTGTAAATACTGGGCAGCCCGTTTAGACTTTGTTTTTACATCTACACCACGTATAAGCCAGGCATTATGGGTAGCAACACCTGATGGGCAATGTCCGGTATGGCATTTCTGTGCCTGAATACAACCAATTGAAAGCATGGATTCCCGTGCAATATTGATAAGATCACAACCCATAGCAAAAGCCACTACTGCTCTATCAGGAAAGCCTAATTTTGCACTGCCAATCCAAGTTATATCGTTTATGAGATCATGACGTTTGAAGATCATATAAATCCTCTTGATGGCGATTTTGAATGGCAGGGAAACATGGTCAGTAAATGTAAGAGGAGCTGCTCCTGTTCCACCTTCCCCTCCATCAATAGTAATAAAATCCGGACCTTGTTTTGTTTCTTTCATATGTGAAGCCAATTCTCCCCAAAATGAAGACTCACCTACAGCACTTTTAATTCCTATTGGCAGGCCAGAAATATCAGCGAGGGATTCAATAAATTGTACCAGTTCAGATACATTGGTAAATTCACTATGACTGTTAGGAGATATACAATCCCGGTCTCTGGGAATACCACGAATTTGTGAGATTTCTTCTGTGATTTTATCTTTAGGAAGAATTCCCCCTTTTCCAGGTTTTGCTCCCTGTGAAAGTTTAATCTCTATCATTTTCACATTGGGGTTGTTTTCTATAGTCTGCTTAAAAATTTCTTTTGAAAAATTACCATCTTTATTTCTGGCTCCAAAATATCCAGTACCGATTTGCCATACCAAATCTCCGCCGTTTTTATGGTAAGGACTAATACCACCTTCACCTGTATTTTGGTAGCAATCGGCAGATTTGGCGCCTAAATTAAGTGCTGAAATTGCATTTTTCCCTAATGATCCAAAAGACATAGCTGAGATATTTACTATTGATTGTGGCCGGTAGGGATGTTTACGATTATGGGCTGATCCAATTAGTTTTGCACAAGGCATAGAGGTAGTTAGTAGTTGTCCATTGGCATCATATTTATCTTTGGTGGGAAAGGCTGAGTGCTTCAATACCGGATAGCCTGTTTCGTACATTAATTCTGATGAACCAAACCCAAAATTATTATTCTGTTTCTTAGATGTGGCATATACCCAAGACCGCTCAGATCGGGTAAAGGGCATTTCTTCCTTATCATTGGCTACCCAATATTGTCTCAACTCTGGACCAATTTTTTCTAAGAGATAGCGTAGATGTCCAACCACAGGAAATATCCTGAGGATTGTGTGTTTCCTTTGAAAAACATCATGTAGGAAAATAAGTAGCAATAATCCTGCAACAGTTATGAGAATGTAATTATAAAGTTCTATATAATTAGTTTATTAGATTTAATGAAATAATAAAGCCCGAAAATTTATTCCAATTAGAAGGAGGCATTCAAATAATAAAACGATTTAATAGATAAGCTACTAAATTATTTTCAATATTTTATCATATTTATATTTGTTTGTTAGAATATTATTATGTCCATTTTCAATTGCCTCTTTAAATTATTGATTCTGGACATTATAGCTAAATTAAATAAAGACCATAAAAATAGATGATAAAAATAAGTGATAGTAAGCCATACCTGATTGGTGAAATAGGC
>CAJWYZ010000189.1 GCA_913049525.1 uncultured Fidelibacterota bacterium
TAGAATATCTGTAAAAGGTTTTTTATCTTCAATTCTTTTCACTAATTCAGTAAACGCAATCTCGCCTTCTCCAACAACAATGCTATCAAATTCTGGTAAGCTAGCTGCCTCAAAAGGAAAAGCGATTGGGTGATGACCCCCTAAACAAATATGTGCATCTGGCACAATTTTTCTGATATTTTGTGCCGCTATAACAACATCAATCATGGATACAGTAAAACTTGTCATAGCTACAATGTTTGGTTTAATTTCAGCAACGTAATCGCTGAGGTCTTTATGGCTAGATCTTTCAGCCACACTATCTTTAAAATATAATTTATGATGTGGGGCATTTTTTTCAAGATATGCCATCACGTACATAATTCCCAAAGGTGGAAAGGTTCCAAAATTATCCATTCCGATATATTCCTTTGATTTTTCATCAGGAGCATAATCATAAACCTTATTCATATCTGGAGGATTAAGGAACAATACTTTCATAAAAAATACTATAGGGCTGTTTTACGTTATCATAAAAATTATTTATTAACAGGTTTCACACCCTTTTGTCTATATATCAAAAGGAGTAATATAAAAAAGATCATTGTGAAAATGTATTTCATCATAATCTTGGGCTACACATGTCTCCGTTTCATCAACGACTAATTCGGGATCTCTACGTCTATGTGTTTTAATTAGCACGTCACAAAATGTACATTTATAAGGACATCCTCTACTAGTTAATTAATGTTATAAATTAACTTTTTTGAGTATAATTATAATATATAATTGTGAAAGATATTTAAATGAGAATAGCTTTCGTACATGATATAATTCAGTTTGCAGTACCACTCGGAACTACATTGGTTGCTGGAAATTTAAGACACGGAGGTCACGAAGTCGATGTTTTTGTTGTTGCAAACCATCTTGATAAAACTATTCGTGAGCTTAAACAATATAAACCTGATGCGGTTGCATTTAGTGTCATAAGTGGTAGCCACCAAGAATACATAATAATTGCTCGAACGATTAAACGAAAACTGAATATTCCTATAATTTGGGGTGGACCGCATGCAACTTTTTTTCCAAAAATTATTGAAGAAGATTATGCCGATGTCGTTTGTATAGGCGAAGGCGAAGAAGCTGCTTTGGAATTCGCCAATAGTTTTGATGCTTTAGGTGGAAAAATACCAACAGACATTAAAAATTTATGGGTTAAAGTAGACGGAAAAATTTATCGTAATACGGTTCGCCCACGTATAAAGAATCTCGACGAATTGCCTTACCCTGCCCGAGATCTGTTTTTTAATAAATTTCCAATAATGAAAAATCATGGAATAAAAGCTTTTCTTGCTCATCGTGGTTGTCCACATAAATGTACATATTGTTTTAATCATTCATACAATAAAATGTATCGAGAGGAAGCTGGAGATAAAAAAGTATTATATTCTCGATTCCCAGATTCAATAGTAGATGAAATACTTTGGTTAAAAAAACGTGAAACTATTAAAACGGTACATTTTGTTGATGATGTGTTTACTGTTGACAAAAAATGGACACTTAAATTTGCTGATATTTATGCAAAACGATGCGGAATTCCTTTTAGCATCAATGCTCG
This sequence comes from uncultured Fidelibacterota bacterium, assembly GCA_913049525.1. GTDB lineage: Bacteria > Fidelibacterota > Marinisomatia > SCGC-AAA003-L08 > D37C17 > D37C17. The sequence continues at coordinate 1,598 of CAJWYZ010000189.1, forward strand.
CTTTGATCACTTTGATGAAGAAATCGTATCCTCACTCGCAAAAGCTGGCTTATGCCTTGTTTATGCAGGTATTGAATCTGGAAATGAACACATCCGCAATACTGTTATGGAACGAGAACAATCATTGGAAGAAATTTACTATGCAGGAAATTTATTTAAAAAATATGGTGTAAAACTTTTAACAGAAAATGTTATAGGTAATCCTGGTGAGACATTTGATATGGCTATGGAAACGCTTGAAGTAAATATGAAACTTAAGCCAAACATAGCTAACGCGTCTGTTTTCGCGCCTTATCCAGGTCTAAAAATGACTCAATATGCAATAGATAAAGGTTATTTTGATGGTAATTTTGATAAACTGGAAGCTACTTACTATAAGTCGGTTTTAAAATTTGAAAAAGAAGAAGACGGAAGAAAAATTTATAATTTAAGATGTTTTTTTAGTTTATTGACACATCACCCTTGGTTACTGAGGTTTGTGAAGCCACTACTGAATCTGCCGTTTAATAAAGTATTTTGGACTATAGGAAATATTTTAGATGGCTATTACATACGTAAGGGTATTACATATAAACAAAAACCTATGGAATTTATTACTTCCGTAATTCATTTTCTTACTAACTATAGAAATTCACGTAAACTTTCAAAAGACTTGGTTAATTAAAGTTAGAATAAATATAATTTTCTAACAACCTACGTTATTAATCATAACTTTACTTCTATCTTTCAAAGTAGTGTTTCGATATTTTTGAATAAACTCTATGATTAATTTTTCATCAGGAACATAATCATAAACCTTATTCATATCTGGAGGATTAAGGAACAATACTTTCATAAAAAATACTATAAGATTGATTTATGCTATCATAAAATTATTTGCTAGAAAATTTTACACCCTTTTGTCTATATATTAATAGGATTACCCCTCCAACGATAACGTCGAGTATAACTAGTAATAAATGTAGACTAATTATTAATGCTGCGACCAAATCGCTTTGATCATTTGACACATCTCCACCCATTAGGATTTGCACAGCAA
>CAJWYZ010000190.1 GCA_913049525.1 uncultured Fidelibacterota bacterium
CTGCAATAGTGGCGACAAACTCATAGGCGCCGGGATCATCCTGCCAGTCGGGCGGATCTGCCATCAGTATGCTCATAGTTGAAAAAAATATTGTAAAAAATATATTCATCTTCATTTTGGATTATTCTCCTTATAAATTATTAAAATTTGTTGAGAAATTTTATGATTATTTTCCGGATTTCCCTCCGCTTCTGTATAAAATCTTTTTTATCCCCTGAAAAAAGAAGATTATGCACCTCTATTAAATTTACATCCTTGCACTCATTCATTGTTGTAACATAATGTAACTTTTACGGTTAAAATTACAATGCATAACTGTATGGCTAGTTTGAGCGAAATCACACTATGAGAATTAATAATTTAAATAGATTTTGTAAATAATTTCCCCGGATGCTGTTGGACAATATTTTTTAATTCCAACATTAGAAGGGTGGAGAGCACTTCATGGGTATCCTTTTTCAACTGAATACAAAGTGCATCTATGTGGATAGGATTCTGACTTAACTGTTGAAAAACCAATTCTTCCTCACAATTCAATTCGGGTAATAATTCCACTTGTTTGGGTGGAGATTGAAGTTGAAATTCTGATAATATATCATCTACATTTGTAACCAATCGTGCCCCCTGCTGAATGAGCCGGTTTGTCCCAATGGATTTGGATGAATCTGTTTGTCCGGGCAAGGAAAATACTTCTCTATTTTGATCTAAAGCATTGAGAGCAGTAATAATTGCACCACTCTTTTCCCCGGCTTCTATAACCAGTACGCCTTTCGATAAACCACTAATAATTCGATTCCTCTTTGGAAAATTCACCGCATCAGGTTTTGTGCCAGGAATAAATTCAGATAAAAAAGCTCCCTTTTCTAATAGAATATCCTGAAGCTTACGATTTTCTCTGGGATAGCATATATCTAAGCCATTTCCTAAAACAGCAACGGTAGTCCCATTATATTTATGCACTGTTTTATGTGCCCAGGTATCAATTCCACGTGCAAAACCACTCACTATACAAAAACCTGCTCTTATGAGGTCAAGCGTAAGCAATTTGACCATCTTTTTCCCATAGGCTGATGGATGGCGGGTGCCAACAATACCTATGCAGGGTAATTGTGGAATTTTACCTAATACAAATATCCCAACGGGAGCATCATAAATAATTTTCAGAAGTTCAGGATATTCAGAATCCCAATAGGTGAAATATCGTGCACCCATGGATTCTGTTGTTGCCACAGCCCTTTTTCCAATATCTAAATTAATACGTTTAACATTGGCAGCCAGTTCTCCAGATATACCCTTAACCTGCATTATATCTGATTTTGATAATGTAGCAACGTCATCCAACTCTGGATATTTGATGAGCAGTGCACGAATTCGGCGAGGTCCCATTCCGGGGACTGCAGAAAGACTAATCAGATGAGATTTCGAAATCATGGGTTTGGGACTGAATGAGTTCTGCTATGGATTGGATAGCTTCATTGAGATTTTTTCCACTTACAGATGAAATCTGTACAATGGGTATTTCCTTTGAAACTTTTTCCAACTCTAATAATTCCGTCGGAATTAGGTCTGTTTTCGTTAACAGCAGTAGTGAAGGTCGTTTTATTAATTCGGGATTATGTTTTTTAAGCTCATTTTTGAGCGTTACAAAATTTTTATATATTTCCTCATCAATGCATTCTACAAGATATACCAATACTTTGGTTCGTTCAATATGGCGGAGAAATTGACTGCCTAAGCCTTTGCCATCTGAAGCACCTCGAATGAGTCCAGGAATATCGGCCATTACAAATGAATTGTAATCTCCATATTTTACAATGCCTAAATTGGGCACGAGGGTGGTAAAAGGATAATCTGCAATTTTAGGTTTTGCATTGCTAATTTTTGAGATAAAAGTAGATTTACCTGCATTGGGAAAGCCTACGAGTCCCACGTCTGCTAATACTTTTAACTCTAATTCTATTTTTAATTCTTCGCCAGGTTGTCCATCATTGGCAATTTTGGGAGCGGTATTCTGCTGGGTTTTGAATCGTGCATTCCCAAAGCCACCGTTGCCGCCCTTTGCTACAACATAAGATTCATTTTCTCCCGTAAGGTCTTTAAGAATTTGCTTAGTTTCTGCATTTTTTATAATGGTTCCCGGCGGAATTTTGATAATAATATCTTTACCATTTTTACCATGCATATTTTTCCCGCCGCCATTTGCTCCATTTTCAGCACGATATAAATGGTTTAGAGTGATATCCTGAAGGGTGCCAAGTTGCTTATTAACTTGGAAAATAATACTGCCGCCACGTCCGCCGTCTCCACCGCTGGGACCACCTTTAGGTCTGAATTTTTCCCGAAGAAAGGCAATGCATCCCATGCCTCCGCTTCCGGCCTTCACCGCAAGGGTTGTATGGTCAATAAATTTCATTTAAATAGTAGAATGGATATTAATCCTGTTCTCTACATATTCTGAATGAGGGCATCTCCAAACTCAGAACATTTGAGTAATGTGGCTCCTTCCATTAGACGTTCAAAATCGTAGGTGACTGTTTTATCACTGATAGTTTTATTCATGGATTCAACAACTTTATCCGCTGCTTCCTGCCAATTCAAATAACGGAGCATCATTTCCCCTGATAATATTACCG
>CAJWYZ010000191.1 GCA_913049525.1 uncultured Fidelibacterota bacterium
AAGAAAAGGGCGGCTAGCTCAGTTGGTTAGAGCGCCACGTTGACATCGTGGAGGTCACAAGTTCAAATCTTGTGTCGCCCACTTTGATTATGAGTGAAATTCAAATAACATTACCCGACGAAACTATCAAACAGGTTGAACAAGGTTCTACCAGTGGAGATGTAGCACGCTCTATTGGAGAGGGCTTATATCGTGCATCTATAGCTGCAAGGGTAAATGGTGATATCGTTGATTTAGAATCTCCCATTGAAGAAAATACCAATGTGGAAATTTTGACCAATAAGAATCCTGAGGCTCATGAGATATTATTGCACAGTTCAGCTCATCTTTTAGCTCAGGCAATTAAAGAGTTATACCCTCAGGCAAAAATTGCCATTGGCCCAGCACTTTCTGACAGGTATTATTATGATATTGATGTAGATGTTTCTATTAATGATGAAGCGTTGGAAAAGATAGAAAAAAAAATGAAGGAGCTAGCCAAGCAGAATATGCAGATTGAACGAGTGGAATTATCTCGAAATGATGCCTTAGAAAAATTCAAAAATATGGGTGAGGATTATAAAGTTGAAATTATTTCCGAAATACCTGAAGAGGACACAATTTCTGCATATCAGCAAGGCGAATTTATTGATCTCTGCAGAGGACCTCATGTACCATCCACTGGGAAAATAAAATATTTTAAACTGTTATCGTGTGCCGGTGCATATTGGCGTGGCGATGAGAAAAATAAGATGCTTCAGCGCATTTATGGAACAGCCTGGTTTACAAAAGAGGAATTAAATGAATTTCTTTTTAATCTTGAAGAAGCCAAAAAACGTGATCATAGAAAACTAGGTCGAGAACTGGAAATCTATACTTTTGATGATGAAGTTGGTCCTGGGTTGCCCCTTTGGCTTCCTAATGGAACGGTAATAATTGAAGCGCTTGAAAATTTAGCAAAAGAGACGGAAGGAAAAGCGGGATATTCCCGCGTACGAACTCCCCATTTAACCAAAGGTGATTTGTACGAAAAATCAGGACATTTGGACCATTACCGTGATAGCATGTATCCAGCAATGGATGTGGATGGAATATCATATTTTGTAAAACCAATGAATTGCCCTCATCATCATAAAATATTCTCTGCAACACCCAAGAGCTATCGAGATATGCCGGTTCGACTGGCTGAATATGGCACCTGTTATCGATATGAAAAATCGGGTCAATTATTTGGATTGATGCGGGTTCGATCTATGCAAATGAATGATGCGCATATTTATTGCACAGAGGAGCAGTTCAAAGATGAATTCCTGAAAGTCTGCAATATGTATTTATATTATTTTGATGTGTTTGGAATTGAAAAATATAAAATGAGATTAAGTCTGCATGACCCTGAGAACTTAGGTGAAAAATATGTAAATGAGCCTGAATTATGGATTAAAACAGAACAATTGGTCCGGGAAGCATTAATTGAGGGTAATATTCCTTTTGAAGAAATCCCCGGTGAGGCTGCATTTTATGGCCCCAAAATTGATGTTCAGGTTTGGAGTGCCATTGGCAGAGAATTTACACTTGCAACCAATCAGGTTGACTTTGCTATTCCCAAAAGGTTTGATTTAGTGTATGTAGATGAAAATAATAATGAGCAAACGCCTCTTTGTATTCATCGTGCTCCCCTGGGAACCCATGAACGTTTTGTTGGATTTCTAATTGAGCATTTTGGTGGAGACTTTCCACTTTGGTTAGCTCCAAAGCAGGTGATAATATTGCCTATTTCTGATAAATATTTATCCTATGCAGATGCATTAGAAAAAAAGATGTTTGATAATAATATTAGGGTATCCATTGACTCCAGAAGCGAAAAAATGGGAGCTAAAATACGGGATGCTGAAATAAAGAAAATACCCATAATGTTAATTGTGGGTGAAAAAGAAGAAAATGATGGCAGTGCTTCAGTAAGAAGACGCCATATTGGAGATTTAGGATCTACATCTATAGATGAATTGATTCCTGAAATTGTAGATGAAATAACAACAAGAAGGAGGGCGTAGTATAGCGAAAGATAAGAACGATCCCCGTATAAATGAAGAAATCAGGGTGCCACGAGTAAGGCTAATTGACGAAGAGGGAAATCAGGCTGGAGTTGTCACTATAAAAGATGCTATTTATAAAGCCGAACAGGCAGGATTGGATTTAGTTGAAATTGCTCAGAAGGTAGATCCGCCTGTGTGTAAAATACTGGATTTTGGAAAATATCGGTATGAGATTCAGAAGCAGAAAAAGATTAACAAAAAGAAGCAGCATGTGGTTCAGCTTAAAGAAATCAGAATCAGGCCAAATACTGGCGATCATGATTTGCTTACAAAGCTAAAAAAAGCACAGAAATTTATTGAATCCGGCGCAAAATTAAAAGTAACAGTTATGTTTAGAGGTCGGGAAATGTCACGGAAAGAAGCTGGAATGGATCTGTTAAAGCGTGTGACAGGTATATTAGAAGATGTTGCAAAAATTGATAAAGCTGCCAGTTTGGAAGGCAGGCGAATGTCAATCATACTAAGCCCAAGATAAAAGGAGTAAAAGATGCCAAAAATGAAAACAAAAAGAAGCGCTGCAAAGCGATTCAGAAAAAC
>CAJWYZ010000192.1 GCA_913049525.1 uncultured Fidelibacterota bacterium
TTTGTCCAGTTCTTTCATTTCCTTCTTACAGGGTTCGCAAGCCAGATTCCAAAAATTTAGGAGAATAGGACCATCACTATAATATTGACTGAGGCTCTGTTTCTTATTTTTCAGATCTTTAAATTTCATATTAGGTAAATGATTTGTGCCTGCCCAACCAATAGCCATGAGCACCAGCAGACTTATAATAGAAAACCTTTTCATACTTGTATCCTTATTTTAATGGATTTGCTTCAACGGTAAAGAAAATTAGGCTTAATAAAACCTATTTTCTAAACTTTGATATTAACAGAATGTAACTAAAATGATTATTTATTTGGTTCCGCCTTGTCCAGAGAGTAGGGCATCCAGTTCAACTTCCGGCATAAATTTAACCGTAACCTTTATATAATCACCTATGGCCTCATGGGGGATTGAAAAATTGTACCCCACTTCCTGTGAAGAAACATCCAAATCCAATTGGATGTTATCCGACCCGGGGGTAAGTGCAAACAATGGCTTAAATTGGTTCTCTGTAAGCATTGAAATTTTCTGCAATTCTAAATTCTGATATTTTTCATTCCAAGAGTCCAAAATAATAAACTGAATACCACCTATTCTATTATTAAAGAAAATAACTGGCATTAGCTGAAATTTCATTAAGGCAAGTTTTTCTAACAGCAATTCATCAAAAATAAAATTACTATTAGGAAATTGTAGAATCACATTTCCACCTGCATCCATAAGTTTGTCATGAGGTAAACTGGTAAATAATTCTTGGGTGAGCATACTACGAACCGAATAGGTTATTGGAATTTCACCGCGCATATTTCCAAATATTTCAGGGTCGGGGTATAACGAAAGTTCACCAATCAATACATTATATGGATTGGTTAAAATTTGATCCAGAATAGTAATTAAACGTTCAGAGTTTTGTTTTTTTAAAATATTTGGATCCGGAGAGATATCTGCAAAATTAAATTCACGATAATATCGATTACCATACTGCCCCTGTTTTTGTCCCTTACCCAAGTCATCTAATCCTTCTTCATTCAAACTATTCAGATTTTCTAATTTTCCATCTTCTCCAAAAGCATCTAAATCATGCCCTTTAGGCATTTCCCTTTTAGGGGTCTGCTCTAATGACGAAATGGTGGCATCAATATCTAAGGCATTGGTCAAAAATGGACTGATATTTTTTTCTATGGCCATTAAAAATCCATCATGGACACAAATTATATCATGGACTGGACATAAAACTTGGCGACTCACCAAGCGTTTCCAATCCTGAATATCATAGGCCTCAAATTCTACAAAGAATTCATCATCTATAGTCTGAAATCGTCCATTAATAATCAAGCCCCTGATTGAATTTTCTTCTCTTGAATCTGTTGATTTTAGATAGGGGCGAATATCTCCGGCATACTCAACTTGAATATCCTCCCGGAATTTATAATTTTCTTTAATTAGGTCTGGTAATGCTTCAGTTAAATGAGAATTGGTAAACTCATTTTGCATATTCTCAAATTCCATGAGATAAATGGTATTGTATCCTGACTCCGCTGAAAGGATGCAAAATAGCATAATAGAAACCAATAGTTTAATTTTTCCTAAATACACGGACATCAATCTAAAAATGATTATTAATAAAATAAACCAATTATTTAATTCTCATATGGACAAGTTTCAACAAAATCATCGCCTGATTCATAAGCCTGTTCCCGAATGCATATATTTGAAATATTTATAGTTACGGTAACTTTATTGATTGTATCTACCAAAATCCCTAGTTGATTATTTTCTATTACATAGTCATAAGTACTAACTACTGCCCCTTCTTCTCTATCAATGGCAATTTTAATTTGGGAACATTTAATCCCTTCTAAATGAGTAATTTGAAAATAAATTGAATCCATTACAGATTCATAGGTTTCCGGAATTTCATTTACAATGATAATGGTGTCTGAAATGGTAGGTTCAATTTCTGCAAACCATTCCAAGCCTTTTTCTACTAAAAACAGGGATTGGTAATCGATAGCACGGATATCTCTGTCAAATTGTAATACTGGAATTAAATCGGGATCTACTTGTAAACCCCAATCGTCCCAATCTGTGTCATCATTGTGTGGAAAATAAAACCGGATGCTATTCTTCCCCTCATCAATAGGGGTAAATGGAGGTTCTAAGAAATCAACATAACAATTATCGCAGGAAGTATCTCCCTCGCCCATTTCAGTTCCATTATATCCATCCAAGGCATAAATAGAAGTACCTAAAGTAACTGAATTGGTATCAGCCCCCATAGATGTGCCATCCTGCAGTTTAAAAGTAGCAATGGAATTAATTTTTATTCTCCATGATTGACCCAGATTTGTTAATCCTCCAATACATAAACCACATTCATCCTCTACGGCAAATCCCCCACATTCACTATTACAATCATTGCCATCTTCAGAACCACCATATTGAGATAAATCTACAGAACAAGAACCATCATTATAATTGGCATTGAAATCGACGTCATAATTACAATTACCTTCTTCAATACAGCCACCAATAACGATTTCATCACAATCTTCATCAAGACTAGCACAGCAATAGCCTTCACTATTTAGAGGAGGATCA
>CAJWYZ010000193.1 GCA_913049525.1 uncultured Fidelibacterota bacterium
CATCCGAATTGGAATATTGAAATTGCAAGAATAAATATAGATAATTTGAGTCTAATCATTTCCAAATCCGATAAAGCCGGCTTCTTTTCTCATGGCTTTAAAAGCAGCCATTCTGAGTTTATCTCTATACTCATCATAGACACCAAATTCATGGAGCATCTCAACAATTTCATTATAATAAACATAATTTGTGGGGTCATTTAGTAATTCCACAATTCCATCTACAACCTCTGGATCAGAAAAACGTGTTAATCCCTTAAAAGCTTTGAGCCTTATATTATTGGGGAAATCACTGGTTTGTGCAATTTCCAGATACAGAGATTTTATTTCTGGATTATCAAAATTATCTAGAGATGAAATAATGGTATTAAGCAGACTATAATATTTATGTCGTCCAACTTGGTAGGCTTCTAGAAGTGCCATCAACATTCGTTCTTCGGGCATTTCTCCCATTACATCAAATGCAAATTCATTGACCTTATCCCGAGATACGGGATCACCTAACATCTCAACAAAAAAATCAACCAGTTCAGGGGCTTGTTTTTTAGATAAAACATCTACTGCTCTACTACGCACACTAACTGGTAAATGTTTATTTTTGGCAATTTCCATTAAAATAGGAATTACTTTTTCATCACCAATTTCACCCAAAGTGGTGGTAAGCAAATTATTCATTCGTGCATTACTTCGCTTACTCATATCGTATAATTTAATAAGGAGAAAGACTTCATCTTTTGTTCCATTTTCTCCAATTGCACTTAGAATATCTGTTCTAATTTCATTGGTTTTTGCCTCTGTTGCATTAAGGGCGGCAATCAAGGAATCGGTTGAACTTATATCTTGAAAGCCGATAAGAATTTTTATTGCTTCCTTCATTAAATCGAGTTCAATAAGACTTGCACTTCGAACTGACCCCTGAATATCATGAATTACTTTGGGATCACGACTTTCAGAAAGTGCACGAATCGCCGCCAATCTAACCTCATAAGGTTGATTATTATCTTTATACATTTCAGTTAGTAATTGGAGTGCTTTTTCGTCACCATTTTTTGATTTGAGACGTTGTTTTTCCACATCTTCCAGAGCATATTGGGAGAGTTTGGCACAGCCGGAAATAAGAATTATTCCGGTAAAGAAAAATAGAAGTTTACGAATGCCGATTTTAAAGAAGATTTTCATACTATTTGGAAGTAAAATTTCCCTCATTATTCAATGGTGAAACAAGGGAAATCTATATGTCACACCATTTTCCCTGCCACCACCCATTTTCATCTAGGCGTGTCACGGTAAAATGTCGCAACCAGTCCCCCATAAAAATGACTGTATTTTCATTTTCTTCGACGATTCCCGTTTGATGATAATGGCCCAGTAGAACAATATTGTAACCTAACTTCCATTGTGACCGAGCATAATCAATTAATTCAGTTCTTATGGTATTGGCTTTTAAATCGTGATGATGATAATCACCACTGGCTTTAGAAACTTTTTTTGCCAGGGCACAACCCCAATCTGGGTGAAATAATTTAAACAGCCAAATGCAAAATGAGCTGCGGATTATCTTTTTCATTAGTCGGTACCCATGATCATTTTTTAATAAACCGTCTCCGTGACAAACTTGAATCTGAATATTATTCTGAGTAAATTCTAAATTTTTTGAGTAGACATTTGCACCAAACTTTTCCTTAAAATATCCAAAATCCCAATAATCATGATTTCCCAAGACAAAGTGAATAGAAATTCCAGATTGATAAAGATTATCAAGTTGTTCTAATAGATTAACGTATCCGGAGGGAACCACATATTGATAATTGAACCAAAAATCAAAAAAATCTCCTCCAATTACGAGGGTACCTCCGGTAGATTTTATTTGGTCAAAAACATGATATAATTTTCCACGGCGTTCCTTCTCAGAACTATCTACATCCATCTTGAAATGGTTGTCAGAAACGAAATATACAGGAAGCTTTAACACGGTATAAAATTAGAAAGGTAAATCCCTGAGTTCAAAAATAAAAGAATAAAAAAGCATAGATAATCACCTTTAGATTATTCTATAATAAAAGTTATCTTTGAAAGGGTGTCAAACGAACAAATTAATTCATTGTGATATTAATAGTATATGTATAAAAAAGTTAAATATTTAATTTATTTTCAATTATTAGCCACTGCTTTTGGGCAATTTGGGCAGAATATCGTCCAGTATGATGATTTTACCTGGAATTTTATTCAGTCCAAACATTTTGATATTTACTATGCTGAAGATGGTAGATCACACGCGGAATTTACAGCGGAAGAAGCAGAATCGGCATATCTAAAAATTGCCGATCGACTTAATTGGCAATTAAAGAGTAGGGTCTCTATTATAGTATATAATTCTCATAATGATTTTCAACAAACCAATGTTGTAGATAGTTATATGTTTGAAGGTATCGGAGGCGTAACTGAGCTGTACAAAAACAGGGTAGTTATTCCATTTGATGCATCCAACCAGGAATTTAAACATGTCATTCACCATGAGCTGGTTCATGCTTTTATTAATGATTGTGTTTATGG
>CAJWYZ010000194.1 GCA_913049525.1 uncultured Fidelibacterota bacterium
CCTAAATCTTGAAACGTGACTCCTTCTTGAATCAGTGCATGGGTTCCCACAACCAACTTAATTTCACCTGACTCTAATTCAGAATACACTTTTTCCTTATCTGCTTTTTTCTGATTTCCAGTGAGCAGGGCAATTTTAATATTTACAGGTTTACAAAATTGTAAAAAACTGGAATAATGCTGCTCTGCCAATATTTCCGTAGGAGCCATAATAGCTACTTGGGAACCATGGCTGATGACTATGGCTGCTGCCAAGACTGCTACAATGGTTTTACCAGAGCCTACATCTCCTTGTATGAGACGATTCATGGGGCTTCTTCTGGCTAAATCACTGCGGATTTCTTTGAGCACATTAATTTGGGCATCGGTTAAGGTAAAGTCCAGGCTTTCAAAAATATCCTTTTCATATTTACCCCGTTGTGAAAATACACGCCCTAAATTTTCTTCTTTGGCTTGTCTTTTGAGCGCCATGAGAAGCTGAAGAAAAAAGTGTTCATCATATTTAAGGCGGGAAATGGCATTTTGTAAATTCTTTTTGTCATCCGGCTGATGAACTTGTTCCAATGCTTCATGTAGAGAAAGTAATTTTTCTTCATCTCGAAATTCTGGGGTGAAATAATCCTCAATTTCATCAACAACTAATTCTAATGCCACATGAATAATTTTTCTAAATCCACGCCCCTCTAATCCCACAGCTTTTAATGCTGCGGTGGAAGGATATTGTGCCAAAATTTTCCCTGTATTTACAGGATCTTCTCCCTCTTCCAATATATCAAATTCTGGGTGAATAATTTGAAATCCTTTTCGGAATTCAATTTTACCAAATACGGCAATGGAGTCTCCTTCCTGAAATTTATCTACAATCCATGAAATGCTGTTAAACCAAACACAGGTGAGATATCCCGTTGGGTCGTTTAAAGTCATTTGAAAGAAACGTCGACGTCGCGCCTGCTGCATACCAAATGAAGCAATCTTTCCGATAATGACGGCCTCTTCACCTATTTTAACTTCACGAATATATTTAATATTGGTACGATCTAAGTAGCGCCGGGGGAAATGATGTAAGAGCTGCCCTACATTTTCAATTCCATATCTTTTAAGGGCACCTCCTCTTTGCGGTCCAACTCCTTTCAGGTAGGTTATATCTGTAGTGAGATTGGTTTGATAATATGTGGTTGCTGAAGTCATCAGCGGTTAATTTAGGTAATTATTAAATGAATTTAATTTTGTAATGAATTTAAATTTTCCTGCAATTTTATTAAATCTGCTTGATAATTCTGCATTTTATTCCGCTCGTGGGAGATAACATTTTTCGGTGCGCGCTCAACAAAATTAGTATTGTCTAATTTTCTGCTTACAGCATTTAGCCTTCCCTCCATATCCTGAATTTGCTTTTCCAATCGCTCCACTTCCTTACTAATGTCAATTAATCCTGCAAGGGGAACAAACAGCTCTAAACCCTTTACTACTGCAGTTGCAGATTGAGGAGGCTTCTCTGTTTTTTCTCCATAATGTATTGCATCTAATTTGGCCAGTCTTTGAATGTAATTTTCATTTTTACAAAGGGTATCACATGTGTTTTTGCTACCCCTTATGGAAAGGTCAGCTTCTTTAGCTGGGGACACATTCAAACTAGCTCGAATATTTCTTACAGCAGAAATTATGTCCATTAGAATTTGGACATCCTGTTCCACATCCTCATTTATCCATTTTGAATCAGACAAAGGCCATGTTTCAGAGATTAATAATTTTTCTTCCGGCTTTTTAAACGATTCCCATAGCTCTTCCGTAATAAATGGAGAGTAAGGATGGAGGAGTTTCAGGATGATTCGGATAACATGTACCGATACAATCTGAGCAGTTTTTCTATCTTCTACATCATCCCCATAAAATCGGGTTTTAGCAAATTCAATATACCAGTCACAAAAATCAGCACGAGTGAAATCATACACTTTTTTAATAGCTTCATTCATTTTATATTCTAAATAGGCATTATTCACTGTATCAATCACATTATTTAATCGAGAAAGTATCCAACGGTCAGTAGAATCTAATTTGTTATCATTAAGAGCAGAGAGGTCATCTGGAAGATCTTCATCTAGATTCATTCGAATAAAACGGGCTGAATTCCAGAGTTTATTCATAAAATTTCTGCCTTGTTCCAGCCGTTCTTCACTGAAAAGAATGTCTAATCCCTGAGGGGCAATCATTAAAATAGATACCCTCACCGCATCAGCTCCATATTTATCAAAGAGATCTAAAGGATCGGGAGAATTCCCCAGAGATTTACTCATTTTTCGGCCTTGATCATCGCGGATGATTCCGGTGAAGTACACATTAGAAAAGGGGATTTCCTTTTTGAAATACAGGCCTGCCATTATCATTCGAGCCACCCAAAAAAAGATAATATCGGGCCCTGTAACCAAATCCTGGGTGGGGTAGAATCTTTTTAGATCCTCCGTTTTTTCCGGCCAACCCAAAGTGGCAAAGGGCCAGAGCCAAGAGCTGAACCAGGTGTCCAATACATCCGGGTCTTGAACCCATCC
>CAJWYZ010000195.1 GCA_913049525.1 uncultured Fidelibacterota bacterium
TATTTAGCGCAAAATCAAAATTCAATATTATTAGAGAGCCTTTTTTGCCTAAATGGCAGAACGATTATGAAGAATCGTTGTCAGAATTTGTACTACGTAGGCTTGGGAAAAATTTTCTAGATTATGCCGTAAATCCCTTTGTGGCAGGAGTATTTGCCGGAGACCCTGATAGGCTCAGCGTAAAACATGCCCTGTCAAAGCTATACAAACTTGAACAGAATTATGGTAGTCTCATTAAAGGGCAAATTAAAAAGGCAAAACTTCCGGCTGAGCCAGATGATATTTCAAAGAACAGGGCTAAAATGTTTTCCTTTAAAAATGGGTTGAAAGTATTACCGGAAACTTTAGCATCAAAATTGAAAACTCCAATTGAGTTTAATACAAGGGTGGAGCAGGTTCAGAAACTGAATGAGGGTTGGGAGATTACATACAATCAGCAAAATGAAATAAAAACACAAAAGGCAGATAATCTTATTTATGCTGGAACGGGGCATCAACTGGCTGATTGTAAAATAATAAGTGACAAAGATGTAGACCTATCATTCGGTAATGAGATTGAGTACCCCCCTGTTGCTGTATTGACACTTGGTTTTCATAAAAATCAGATACAGCATACCTTGAATGGATTTGGGCTCCTTGTTCCTGAAGTTGAAAACCTTCAGATTTTAGGAGCACTGTTTACCTCCAGTCTATTTCCTTACAGGGCGCCTGAAGATCATGTGACGATTACGGTATTTATAGGAGGGGTCAGACAAGGGGAATTGGCATTGGAGTCGGAAGAAAAGCGTTTAGATATTGCCCTAAACGATCTGACAGTGCTGCTTGGCATTAGCGGTTCTCCAGCGTTCATATTCCATAAAAAGTGGACGAAAGCCATCCCTCAGTATAATGTGGGATATGGAGACATAAAATCTAAATTTCAACGTTTGGAAAAGGATAATCCGGGTTTGTATTTTACAGGCAATTACAGGGAAGGCATTTCCGTTGCAGATACTATGTTACAGGCAATTCAAACAGCGGATAATATTATAAATACCAATAATAATTAAAAAATGAAGCTTGAAAAGAGAGATATAGCTGTTCGACCAAGACGCTTACGCCGAACGGATGCTCTGCGTAGACTGGTGCGCGAGACCTGCCTTAATAAAGACGATTTGGTTGCGCCAGTTTTCATCAGTGCAGGTGAAAATAAGAAGCATTCTATTTCATCAATGCAAGGCGTTTACCAGTGGTCAATTGACAGGGTACAGGAAGAAATTGATGAACTATTGGCTGTGGGAATTGATAAGATTATTTTGTTTGGCATTCCCAGTGTAAAAGACAGTACCGGTTCTGATTCCTATTCACAAAATGGCATAATCCAGAAGTCTCTTCAAAAGCTCAAACAGGAATATTCTGACCTTTTTATTATTACCGATGTCTGCTTCTGCGAATATACAGATCATGGGCATTGCGGCGTAATTCATGATAATGATGTGAGTAATGATTCCACGCTTTCATTACTAGGGAAACAGGCCCTTTCTCATGTTGAGGCAGGAGCGGATATGGTGGCGCCGTCTGGTATGATGGATGGTATGGTGGGAGAAATTAGATTGGCTTTAGATACAGGAGGGTTTGAGCATATCCCCATTATGAGTTATGCTGTGAAATATGCCTCTGCATTTTATGGACCTTTTCGAGACGCAGTAGAATCAACTCCTCAGTTTGGTGATAGGAAATCTTATCAAATGGATCCTGCAAATATCCGGGAAGCCCTGAAAGAAGTTGAATTAGATATTTTAGAAGGAGCTGATATAATTATGGTTAAACCAGCCTTAGCATACCTGGATGTAATCAGCCATGTAAAGGATATCTCCAATGTGCCGGTTGCCTGTTATAACGTCAGTGGAGAGTACAGCATGCTGAAAGCTGCCGCTGAAAAAGGCTGGATTGATCATGACTCTGCCATGATGGAAATGCTGCTTTCCATGAAGCGTTCAGGCGCAGATATAATTATTTCCTATTTTGCAAAAGAAGCAGCTGCATTAATGAAAAATGACTGATTCACGATCTGCAAAATTATTTAATAGAGCTAAACAGGTAATTCCCGGCGGGGTCAATTCACCCGTTCGGGCATTTTCATCTGTAGGGGGAATACCTCCCTTTATTAAAAAAGCGGAAGGCGCCCATATATGGGATGAAGATGGTAAGCAATACATTGATTATGTAGGAACCTGGGGACCAGCCATATTGGGCCATGCACATCCAGAGGTTGTTTCAGCCATTCAGAAAGTGGTGATAGATGGAACCAGTTTTGGTGCACCTACTGAAAAAGAAATCAATTTAGCTGAAATGATTATTGACAGGGTTCCCGGTTGTGATATGGTGCGTCTGGTAAACAGCGGCACCGAGGCAACCATGAGTGCCATTCGGCTGGCACGGGGTATTACTGGAAGAGATAAAATAATCAAATTTGATGGTTGTTATCATGGCCATGGTGATTCATTTCTCATTGCTGCGGGGTCAGGCGCTCTGACACTTGGTGAGCCTAATTCCCCTGGGGTTA
>CAJWYZ010000196.1 GCA_913049525.1 uncultured Fidelibacterota bacterium
ACATTACCGCTTTATAGTTTGGCATGCCCATATTGTGCAGGTCAGAGTGGTGAAAATTATATCGAAGCAATAATTGTCCCTATTGCAGGGCTACTATTAACGCCTTTCATCATTCTAGGAACCATTGGTGGAATAATATTCTTTCATCAAAAAAATAATAAATGAGGAATTATAATAAAGATTCAATCATCTGGGTTCTTGTAATTTCCTTTTTAGGCTTCATTGGCACTTCCTTAATTAAAAGGGATGTAGAAAAAGGATTTGGTGCAGTAACTTTTGGCTCAGTCCCTTCATTTGAATTGATAGATCAATTGGGAAATACTTTCTCAAAAGATGATTTATCCAATAGAGTTTGGGTTGGTAGTTTTATTTCACCCGATTGTGAAAGTAATAATCAATGTCAGAAATTAGTTAATATGATGACTTCATTATCTCATGAATTAGAAGCTAATCCAAATGTAGATTTTATTTCATTGAGACTACCTCCAGAAGATAAAAGGTTATTACCTATCAATCAAATTAGTTCTTCAAATGAAGATAATAACTGGAAAATTCTTCATGGCAATGCGGAAATTCTCAATTCTCTTGCGTCCGCTATAACTCAAAAAAGAATTCCAAACTTAATTCAAGAAATGAGGTTTTTTCTGGTAGATCAAAATGGAATCATTCGTGGATATTATCACTCTGATAATTTGGATGAAGTAAAACAACTTGTTAAAGATATTAATAAGTTAGTATAAATTCATTGGAGGTTTGTTAATCAAACACCAACCTAAACAATAACCCAATAAATCAAAAATATAACTTATGAGTTTTCGTACGATAATTGAACCATTTACGATTAAAAGTGTGGAACCTATTCGAATGACAACCAAAGATGAGCGGAACCGAGCTCTGATTAAAGCACAATATAACCTATTTAAAATCCCTTCCCGTATGGTATTAATAGATTTACTGACCGATAGCGGTACCGGTGCAATGAGCAGTGAACAGTGGGCTGCTATTATGCGAGGTGATGAATCATATGCAGGTAGCACCAGCTTTGAACGCTTGGAATCAACTGTAAGAGAGCTATTCGGGTTTTCTCATATAATCCCCACACACCAGGGACGCGCAGCAGAACGGATATTATTTTCTACAACCTGCAAAAAAGGAGATATTATTCCTAATAATACTCATTTTGATACAACCCGTGGGAATATAGAATTTCTGGGTGCAGAGGCTGTAGATTTAGTGATTCCCGAAGGTCTTGAACCTCGAAACCCACACCCCTTCAAGGGCAATATGGATATCTTAAAATTAAAAAATCTGATAAAAAAGAGAGGAAAAGATAATATTCCACTTTGTCTACTTACTATTACGAATAATTCCGGTGGTGGGCAGCCGGTTTCCATGCAGAATATTCGAGATGTTAGAGCAGTACTTGACCCTCATAATATTCCGCTCTATCTAGATGCAGCCCGCTTTGCAGAAAACGCTTATTTCATTAAACTCCGAGAGAAAGGATATGAAGAGGTTTCTGTAAAAGAAATTATACATGAAATGATGTCATTTGCAGATGGATGTACGGTGAGCGCTAAGAAAGATGGTTTGGTAAATATTGGTGGTTTTCTATGTACCAATAATGATCTTTTAGCCCAGAAAAAAAAAGACTTGTTAATTCTTACTGAAGGGTTCCCTACATATGGTGGATTGGCTGGCAGAGATATAGAGGCTATGGAAGTGGGTCTACGGGAAGTGATGAATGAGGATTACCTGAAATACCGCTTAACAGAGACTCAGTATCTGGGAGAGCATTTAGCAGAGATGGGATATCATACGATCCAACCTCCCGGTGGTCATGCAATTTATATTGATGCAAAAGCCACTCTTGAGCATATCTCTCCTCTTAATTATCCCGGACAGGCTTTGGCAGTAGAACTTTACAAAACGGGTGGCATTAGATCTTGCGAAATCGGCTCAGTTATGTTTGGTAAAGTAGAACCGAAAACCAAGAGGGAAGAACCTGCAGCTATGGAATTATTGCGTTTAGCCCTCCCCAGAAGAACTCATACTCAAAGCCATATTGATTATGTATTGGAAGTAGCAAAAGAAGTATTAGACAGAAAAAAAGAAATAAAAGGTTTAAAAATCACAAAACAGACAACGTTCCTTCGTCATTTTACTGCTTCGTTTGAGCCATTATTAAGTTGAGGAAGGAGTAATTATAAATATAATGATGAATATAATAGTTATATGTAGGCAATTAGATACTTTGTAACAATTTATGTTTTTTCATCAGTTCCTTGTTCAAATCATCTAAATTTCTATCATATATCTTATCATTCAGCTGTATCTTCATTTGCTTCCAATCTGAATGAATGGGGCAGGGTACAGAATCGGAGCATTCATCAAGTCCAAATATACACATTTCATTTTCATGAGGTGGGCCCTCTATAGCATGAACAATATCAATTATCTTGATTTTTGAAGCAGGCTTATTGAGACAGACACCACCATTTCTTCCCTGTACGGATTTA
>CAJWYZ010000197.1 GCA_913049525.1 uncultured Fidelibacterota bacterium
TATTGAGGATTCCAAGCCCATTGCTCTATCCTTTTTAATTGGTCTGTTTCACAATATGACAGATAACAGAATTAATTTTGTAAACGCAGCTGTCATTGCTGAAGAGAGAGGCGTATCATTTTCACATAGTTTGAATACAGAACCAGTTTCCTTTGCTAATCTGATTGTGGCACATATTGAAACTGAAGAGGGAACTATTGAAGTGGCAGGGTCCGTTTTTGGTGACCAACACCCGAGAATTGTGGATATTATGGGGTATGAAGTGGATGTTCGACCTGAGGGGAATATGCTCTTTGTTCAGAATAAAGATATACCCGGTGTGATTGGGAAAGTGGGTATGCTGCTTGGAGAGGGAGGTGTAAATATTGCTGAGTACTTATTAAGCCGTACACCCAATAATGATTCAGCTTATTCGGTTATTAAGTTTGATGGCGAAATTAATGATAAATTATTAGAAACATTAAAACAAGTTGATGAAATTTTATCGGTTAAACAATTACATGTCTAATTTACTCGACAATCTTTCCGGTAAAATTCAGCAGTTGTCTACCAGGGTGGCAAAAGACAGTAAAAAATATATTAAATCTGCAGTATCTAAAGGTGAGAAAATTGGCTATAAAGGGAAAATTCAAATTGAAATAGAAAAATTGAAATGGGAACTCAAGCAAAAGTACAATAAGCTTGGCATCCATGTTTCTGATAAGAAGATTGCAAAATCAGTAACAGACTTTTCACATGATAATGATTTTCTCCATCTGGTAAATGAAATTAATAAGTTAAAATTATTTATTGAAGAGCGAGAAAGCGAGAAAGTAAAAGGATCTGAAATTGCGGAGTAGAAAATTGGATAAAGGAAAAAAGAGCCGGGTAGCAGGGCAGAATTCCATATTTCCAATCTATAAAATCTAACAGCTGGCATTTGATCCCCAATCAGGATTATTCTTCCTTTGTAATAAAACCTTAATTTGTTCTAAATTTTCCCATCTAATTTTGGCAAAATATTGTGTTTAAAAACGGCTATAAGATAATATTTATCAAAGAGGGAAAATTTGACCTCAAACAGTTCACCATTTCTCCCCTACAGGTTGGACTCTTTGCAGGAGCAATTATTCTCCTGACATCATCCTTTTTCTTTATGTTTTCAGATCAATTTGTTGAATGGGCTGGCTCTCATGAAATTGAAAGACACCGTAAAAATAATAGGGTGCTCGTCAAAAATATTGAGGATAATCATAAACGAATTGGCAATCTTCTGGATGAATTAAATGAATTAAAAAAGCAGGATGATGTTCTCCGGAGGCTTGTAAAATTACCTCCCATTCATGATGATATTAGAAAAATGGGGTTTGGAGGTACACATAATAAAACCGAAATTGAAGATGTAAATTACCTTCTTCCGGAAGATCATATAGATGTAGAAAAAATGATAGATGACATCAATTATGTCAATCGACTCATAAATCTTGAACGGCTTAGCTACAATGAAATTACAGAAAATGTAGAGTCTAATAAAGATAAAATCTTAACCTATCCTGCCATTCATCCGGTTAAATCGGGGGACAAGGATCTTTCTTCAAATTATGGATATAGACGTGATCCCTTTTCAAAAAAATATAAATTTCATGATGGGCATGATTACTCTGCCAGAATTGGAACGGCTGTATATTCTACAGCCAATGGAAGAGTAAGAAAATCAAAATACTGGGGTTCTTTTGGAAATTATATTGAAATAGACCATGGTAATGGCTACATCACGGCTTATGGACATTTATCAAATCGTAGTGTGAAAGTTGGTGATAAAGTGAATCGTGGTCAAAAAATTGGTGAAGTAGGCAATACTGGCCGTTCTACCGCACCCCATCTGCATTATGAGGTGCAGTATAAAAATAAGGCAGTGGACCCATCACCGTTTTATTTTGATATTCCAGTTAATTAATCTTTGATTAATTTAGAAAAGTACCTGCTGATATTTCAATTTATCCTTTGAAAATGAAAATCCCATTTGAGTTCTTTTTTCCTGTCTAAATTATAGAGATGTCAAACCCCCATTATTTTATAGAAACCTTTGGATGCCAGATGAATGTTGCAGACTCTGAACTAGTTGCAGGTATGCTGCAAGAGTGCGGGTATTCTGAAACTCGTGATATGACTCAGGCAGATATCATATTTATGAATACCTGTGCTATTCGTGAAAAGGCAGAAGAAACGGTGCATCACCGCTTAGATAGTATCCAGCATTTAAAGAAGCGAAAACCTGAAATGATTTTTGGTGTCTTGGGCTGTATGGCGCAAAATTTAAAAAATGACCTATTGGAATCTAAACCATACGTGGATGTTATATTGGGTCCCGATTCTTACCGTCGTATTCCTGAAATTATTAATAATAGAAAAAAACAAAATGGTTATGAAGTAGATACACGCCTATCAAAATATGAAGTCTATGATAATTTATTACCCTCCCGTCATGATGGAGTGAATGCTTATATTTCTATTTCACGAGGATGTGATAAGTTCTGTA
>CAJWYZ010000198.1 GCA_913049525.1 uncultured Fidelibacterota bacterium
ATTAATACAAAATAATGTGGGGGAAACAAAAAACCCCGCTACTGCGGGGCTCTTGTTTAAATCCTATCCCTTTATATTTTTCAAAGCTGGTATTTCATTTATGCTTTTTCCCAAAATTTCCAACTCGAATTTTACAGAGGAAACTAATTCATGATCTGGAAATGTTTCAAGAAAGGTTTGATAAATTGACACGGCTCGTTCAATATTTTCTAAAATATTTGCATATATATCCAACCTTATTTCCCTTTAATATAATATTTTTCAAATATAATGAATATATTATAAATAATCATTATATAAATTGAATAATTTTTATATTAATGCTTACGTTTTTAAATAAGCATTCCTAAATTTTAACTGAAAAATACCATAAACTAATGGAGGTAAACATGAGTAACTACTTAACCGTTGCATTAGTACTGATTGTGGCGTTCTTTGCTTCAATATTCTATAATGAAGCTGAAAAGGACAGGATAGCAGACGACATAGCAGACAGGGAAGCCGCCAAAATAGCAAGAGTCGTGGCCATGGAAAGAGAACAGCAGGAAGCTGCCAGGCTTGCCAAAATCGAAAAAGCCAAATACAAGGATGATATCGATCATGACAGCAACCCCAAAACAGACAAATATAAAATTGTCATGAATGGTAGTGAATCATTTGATCCCGACCGTGGTGATAAACTCAGCTATAGCTGGGTTCAAAAAACTGGTGAAGACGTAGAACTTTCCAGCACTACAGCAGCATCCGTTTCATTTTCAGCACCTACCGGAGAATATACTTTTGCTTTAACTGCCACTGATGATTATGGTTTGTCAACCACAGCATCAAAAACATTGAAAATCGGTCCGGAACCAAATGATGCACCTGTTGTAATTATTGACGTTCGTAAAGGTAAATAGCACTCATACGGACAGAAATAAAGGGCGAAAAATTCGCCCTTTATTTTTCTAATAGGGAATAATTATGTATAAAACACTGTTATTAATACTATTATCATCTATATTGTTTGGACAGGATGCGGAAGGTGAATTTTCATTAGGTGAAATTTCATTTTTAATTAAGAATATTCATTTTGGAGGTGACTATAAAGACAAAAACAAATATTCTGAATTAAATAATGGTGTTGGCTCCCTGGATATTGCTTTACTTAAATATGGTTTTTCTGATGTTCAAATTTCCGGGGATGTAGACACTTACAATGAACGAGCCAAAGTAAAATACAAATTTTCCGGCCCTGAATTTGAGATGTCTAATCTTAAAATGAACTTTACCTTTGATGCTCCTAATGTATGGGATTTAATAAGGGAAGAGTTGGCACACGAAAGAACCAAAAACATTACTGATACATTTTACGATATAATAGTATCAATCGGTGTCTATTATAAAACTTACAATGAATTACCAACTGATTTGAATCGCCTGTTGGTTAATGGTATGTTAAGCCGTTCAGCAATTAACAAGGCTGGTTGGGATTTTGAATACTTTCCTCCTGATCAAATTGTTGCTACCAGTAATAAATATATGAAGGGTGGTGCCGGAAAAATTATCAAGTATGTTTATACTGGTAGTGATATAGTTGGTTACTTTTTAAGAAAAGACTTCAACTTTTATTCATGGGAATCTTCAGGTTATGGCCAATATGATTTTCGAAATCCGCAACCTGTAAAAAATAATGTATCATTTTCAATTGGCAAGATAAATCAATATTTTGGGGCGAGCGGAACAATGGATTTAAGCGAAAGAAACCAACTCGTTGAAATCCAATTAAATAGAGCCGGCTTTTCTATTTCCGGGGTTAATGCCAGTTTTATTGTAAATAGGTCATCTAAATCAACGTTCAATATTTTAGACTTCAAAAGTGAGGCCAAAAATATTAATATTGAATTTGATCCGTTTAATAATATTCCAACAATAGATAAGGCTGCTTTTCAAATTTTACTAAAGAATTTGGAAATTATTTTTCCCAAAGATGTTCAGGATGATGAGGAATTTAAAGAGATAGCAGATTATTTAAATATCAACAGCGGAAAATTTAGAATCCGGCAAGTTAACCTGACTGTTAACTTTAATAGAGGTAAGGATCTTATAATAAAAGCAACAGCGGATACCCAGTTTGGTAAAGCAGTTGTTGACGGCAGTTTTACTATACAACAGCCGATCCGAAATGATTCAGATTTTATTATTGACCGATTTACAGTTGAAATAAGCAACCTTTCTCAACCAATAATTAATTTCGTGGAAGTTTGGGAAGAAGGCTCTGGTAATACACTGCCCCGTAAAGGCCGGACTATTGTATTGGAAGTTTATGGAGATATCGACCACCCCCAGATAAAAGGGCTCGAAAATATGGATCTGAATTTCTAGCGGGAACGCGTGAGAATCGAACTCACCGGATCTGTTGTGTAGATCCCAATGGTTTTGAAGACCACGAGGGGCACCAGCCTCCTAATCATTCCCAAAATTATTTTGGCCTGTTAAGAACCCTGTAATTTACACCATATT
>CAJWYZ010000199.1 GCA_913049525.1 uncultured Fidelibacterota bacterium
TGGACTTTCACCGCTTTATTATCTACTACGGCTATAACTGGACGGAGAAATGGACCTTTAAATCTGAAGTTGAATTAGAACACAACTTTGTTGCTGATGGCCATGGCGAGCTAGAATTAGAGCAAGCATATGTAAACTATCACACTGGCAACTGGGGCTTTCAGGGCGGTGTCATTCTCCCTACTGCAGGCCTGTTAAATGAATATCATGAGCCACCATTATTTCTCTCTGTTGAGCGACCTAATTATAGCAAATACATTGTCCCCACCACCTGGTTTGGAAATGGGTTTGCTTTCTATGGCAACTATGCAGGAGTAAATTTCAGAGTAGCTCTTATGGAAGATTTGGAAGGTGAAGGAATCTCAGAAAGTGGCATTCGTGACGGTAGAGGCAAAGGGTATAAAACAACCGGATATAGTCTTTTGAAAAATCTTAGTGCATCCTACACCGGTATTAATGGGCTGCGACTTGGGGGCTCATTTTCTCTAAATGACGCACCATATTATAATGAAGCTGATACTTCTATTTCTGTTCAACTTGTAGAAGTAAATGCAAAATATGATGCCAATAATATCTATGCTGTAATGGAATACGGAACCGTTTCTTTCAGTGGCAACAATATGGATGCTCCACTAAAGTCAAGCAGTGGCTACTATTTAGACCTGGGATATGATATAGGCGGAATGGTTAACTGTAATAAACTCATCCCCTGGGTGCGAATTTCCAACGTTTCAAAAAATGATGATGTGATTTCAAAGCAAACGGACTATCTGCGATTCGGCCTCACCTGGTGGCCCATTAATGATGTGGCATTTAAGACTGACTTTGCCAATGTAACCGTTGAAGATAAAACTACTACCGAATTTAACGTAGGGATTGGTTATAAGTTCTAATTTCAACAATATTTCTCTTTGCGAATCAGCCCGGCACCTTCCTGCCGGGCTGACCCTTATTGGGAAGCTCTTCAATTGAAGACTGTATTTATATTGCTTGTTTGTAGCTGGATGTGGGCTGAAAGTCCTATTAAATCTGCTGCTGAAAAATTTGTCGTCACTCAATTTTCAGACAATGTCAATCTTTCTATGCATACATTGACACTTCCACCTGCATTAAAATCAAAGGTTCAAAATAATGTTAAACAAACATTCTACCGTGACAATCTCTATTATTGGGAAATTACCAATGAAGACTCCACCCTTGCCTATGCATTCTTAGATAATGTCATAGGAAAGTCTATGCCCATCACCTTTGTAGTTATTATAAATCAGAAGGGAGAAATTATGGCATCTCATGTTGTAAAATACAGAGAATCCTATGGAGGTGAAATCGGGAATAAGAACTGGTTATCTCAATTTAATAAATTAACAAATTCTTCTGAATATATAGTGGGCAAGAATATCGACGGAATTTCTGGAGCAACCATTTCTGTAAACTCCCTCTCTAAGGGAATTCAAAAAATAGCTGTCCTCTTTCCTCTAATAAAAGATAAATTAAATTAATGGATAATATTTCAAAAATTAAATTATATCAATTACCAAGGGCAATAAAGCTTTTACTCATGCTAACTGTTCTGAACCTCACAGTTGGAGTTGGTATTGGGCTATACTATGTTTCCAATACAACTCACCTTTCACCAGAAGGTACAGCCGAACAGTTCAGAGGTTCATCTGTAGATAATAATTTTGATATTCCTGAAAAATTTCCCAAGCCAACAAGTGAACTTCTCACCACCACCCACAATCATATCATTTCCATGACCTTCATATTTTTTATTATGGGAGGAATATTTTATTTCAACTCTATCATAACAGGATTTTGGAAAAGTTTTTTTATAGCTGAACCCTTCTTTTCTATTCTTGCCACCTTTGGAGGAATCTGGCTCATCCGCTTTATTCATTCTTCATTTTCCTATTTAGTAATGGTATCAGGCGTACTCATGTATTTGAGTTTTTTCATAATGGCTGGAACCATCATTTACGAACTATCCCATAAAAAATAGCTCTTTTCTTTGTAGCACAGAACTACCCTCTTGAGATGGGTTGTTTAAAAACTCCCTAAAGTGCTAAATTTCACCTATGTCATCTCTCAAGCGCAGACTAGCTGCCATTGTATTCACCGATATTGTAGGGTTTACCAACTTATCCTCCAAGGATGAAGAGGGTGCCTACAAGCTGGTTGTAAAACAGCGTGAAATTTTAAAACCTATTGTTGAAAAACATGAAGGGCAATGGCTGAAAGAAGAGGGGGATGCGCTCCTGCTCAGCTTTCCCAGCAGTAAAGAAGCCGTTAACTGCTCCATCCAGATTCAAGAAGCAGTTAAAAATGTCGACGATTTAATCCTGCGCATTGGTATTCATCAGGGTGATATCATTCAAGAAGACAAAGATGTTTTTGGGGATGATGTGAATATTGCTTCCCGCATTGAGCCCTTTGCAGCGCCTGGCGGCATTGCTGTGAGCCAGAAAATTCAACAAGACCTATCCAGTAATCCTGAATTT
>CAJWYZ010000200.1 GCA_913049525.1 uncultured Fidelibacterota bacterium
TAGCTCATCTTTCCGAATAAATAATCCAACGCTGATTCTTATGGATGTTTGTAATTTATAGTTTATGTCTAAATATCTATTTATTATCATAGCATATACGATGCTATCATTTCTTGTAAGCCAGGATGAACACGCGCATCATAATCATGGGCATAATCATGAAATCGGTATGGCTATTGGAATAGTACCTGGACATAAAGGAGAAGAAAATAATTTAGGACTACATCTTCACTATGTTAAGGGGTTGGGAGAACACAATCACTTTGGTTTAGGTTTATCTTTAGAAACTATATTAGATGAACATCAACATAATTCAATATCATTATTAGGATTATATCATTTTGATAATGGATTTACTATGTCATATGCACCTGGGATATTATTTTCTGAGCATGAAGAGGATAGTGAAACCAACTTTACACAGCATTTTGAATTTTATTATGAGTTTGAATTAGATAAATTCCATATTGGACCTCAATTTGATATTGGGATTGAAGAGGGTGATTTACACTATATGCTTGGTATACATCTCGGGATAGATTATTAATTAAAAGTATGTTTAAAATAACCTTTTTAGAAATATTAAGATGGGGTTTAAGGCTACTTACAAAAAATCAATATAGTCCTAAACCCACCTCTCCAATTCTTCCTTCCTAACCCAGTTCGCATATAAATAATCCAACGCTCATTCTGATGGATGTTTGTAAATTTTAGTATTAATAAGATATTTAAGGAGATACAAATGACAAAGTCAGCACTTATAATACTAATGATTCTGGTTCCACTTGTATTTGCAGATGATTCATTAGGCCGATTGGAAGTTGGAATGCAGGCTCCTGAATGGATTTTTAAAGATGCCGATGGAAATGATTTTACTATGGATACCTGGTCAGGGAAAATCTTACAGATAAATTATGTGGATCCAGATGAAGCAGAACTGAATGAACCATTCAATAATGAATTAAGCAAAGTGGTTGATGCTGGCAGAATCGTGGACACTTATTGTCAGGGTTGTAACTTAATTTCCACAGACAAGTTTATGGGCATTGGAATTGTAGATTGTAAAGCAACCTGGATACCTGATTACTTGATAAAAAAAATAGCTGGTGATAAAGCAGAAAAATTCGATACTACAATATTATTTGATTATGATGCTGAACTGAGGAAATCATGGGGTTTAGAGAAAAATAGTTACAATGTGATTATTTTAGACAAAGACAGGGTTTGCCGTGCACTCATCAGGGAAAAAATATCTGATGAAAAACAAGAAGAACTCATTCAACTTATCATCGATTTACAGAATGAAATATAAGCTGAAACAATATCTGATAAGTAAAAACAATATGTCTGTTTACTGGGCAGAAAATCTGTGAAAGGGCGTGTTCATGCATTTGACTGGCTCCGTATCATCGCATTCGGCCTGCTAATTCTCTATCATGGATATCTGCCCTTCCATCCATATTACACCTATCATGTATCTGACCCAGACAAATCATATTTTCTCTTTTCAATGCTGGATTGGATGCAGTATTGGAGGCTTCACCTACTCTTTTTCATATCTGGCTTTGGTACCTACTTTGCACTGAGAAAGGTCAGCGGTTCAACTTTTCTAAAGGAAAGATCGATGAGGCTGGGACTTCCGTTATTATTTGGGATCTGGGTTATATGTCCACCGCAGATCTGGGTTGAACGGATCACCCAGTACGGAAACACGAAAGGTTTTTTTACCTTCTATCTTCAGGATTACTTCACGTCAGGAAATTATCCTCAAGGAAATATCACCTGGAATCACCTCTGGTTTTTACCTTATCTTCTATTGATGACACTGCTTCTCTTACCGCTCTTCCTTTATTTGCGAAATTCGATCTGGCTCAAAAATAAGCAGTTTGGCCAGTTATCGATTTTTCGCTCTACAGTATTTCTTTCAAGCGGAGTCATTTTGCCAATATTGGCTTCATCCCTGCTATGGATCTGGCCGATTCGAACTATGGGCCTCTTTGATGACTGGGGTTGGTTTACAATCTGGTCAACATTCTTTTTTCTCGGCTTTATCGTTGCTCTGTTACGAAATGAGGTTTTGCCCCTTTTAAGGCGAACACGGTGGGTTTTTCTCTTCCTTTGTGTAGCATGCTTTGTTGTACGTTTTACTAATCTGCTTCCTGAGCATGAAGTGTCAGGGCAGTTGCTCCTTCGCTCCCTGTCCTGGTTTGCCATTCTTGCACTGAGTGGATTTGCTCTTGTGTATCTGAATCAAGATTCAACTCTAAAGCGTTATTTGAATACAGCGATTTTTCCAATCTATGTTCTTCACCAAACCATTATTATACTCGTAGCTTACTGGATGCTTGATACAGGCTGGTCCATAGGATTTAAGTATATAATCATTATCATATCAACATTAGTTGGTTTTGTAGTTATGTATGAAGGATTCATTAAGAAAATTGGTAGTGCTGGAGTTCTATTTGGCCTAAAACCAAAATCCTA
>CAJWYZ010000201.1 GCA_913049525.1 uncultured Fidelibacterota bacterium
TAAAGGATGCTGCAGTATATGCTTTTATAACTTTACCTCAGGATATTGCATGGCCGCTTATGAAAGGAATTTTATTGGCGGGGATGCTAACCCTTATAATCCCAGATAATTTTTTCCAAGACTATGGTATTACAGGATTGTCAGCAATGATATTGATGGCAATTGTTTCAATACCAATGTATATATGTGCAACAGCTTCCGTCCCAATAGCTGCAGGATTAATTTTATCAGGCAATTTAGAACCCGGTGCTGCTTTTGTTTTCTTAATGGCAGGGCCCGCAACCAATATTGCCACCATTTCAGTAATAAGAAAAACACTGGGTACAAAAATAGTGTATATTTATTTAAGTACTATTTTTATCTGTGCCATTTTTTTTGGGGCCCTCATTAATAAATATATAATTATATATCCCAATTTTATAGCTCATCAAATGAATCATAATAATTGGCTGCATATATTATCAGGGTTATTATTATTGGCTGTTTGCCTATATGCCATACTAAACAAATTTTTTATTAATGATGTTGTAGATAAAATAGACAATAAAGCAGATGTGGCTTTTATTGTAAAAGGCATGACATGTAATCATTGTAAAGAAACAGTAACTGAGGCAATCAATGCATGTGACGGAATTCAAGATGTTAGCATTAATCTCGAATCTGGAGAGACATTTATTTATGGTAATAATCTTAATAAACAACACATCATTACTTCAATCAACAATGTAGGTTTTTCTATCGGGGAAATTGCATAAATTCCATTATTTCATCCATTAATATGATATATTTCATTGGGGAGTGGGTATCATTACCCCCTGTGCCGGCGGACGATACAATGGCAGTTTCAGTTGATAAGTGTTATTGGGAATAATGTAAGTGTAAAATAAATCGAGAGGGAAATGAACTATCACGTCCCCCTCGATTCTAACCTTGGCGTTTTGTGTCAAACACTAATTGTCTGACAACAATAAAAATTAGACTGTTTTTTTATAGAATTTTTGTGAGTTAAATCACAAGTTAACCTTCATATAATTTGATAATCAAATAAATTGGTTATAATGGATTATCAATCAGCATTAATTTTCCCCTCTACCTTTACAACGGAAAATTATCCCTTTTGACAAATAAATTAAAAAGATGGGCACTAAACCAAGCACTTGAACATTCCAAGCGAACGGTTCTGTTGACTTTATTGGTAACCGTAATTATCGGCTCTGGAGTTCGATTCATCTTTATAGATGATAATGTAATGAACATGCTCCCGAAAGATATTGATTCTCGTCGAATTTGGGATGAAGTTATAGAAGATTTTAAGTACACAGATTTCATGTTTATTGCCTTTGGCAATTCGGGTGGGAATATTTTAAATCCTGAAGCCTTGTCGCTCGCTTGGGAGCTCTCCGAACAATTTGAAGATATCCCTCATGTAGATGAAGTCATTTCCGTTTCAACCCTGAACCGAATAGATAGTGATGACGGGTTTCTGGAAGTAGGTGATCTCATGCCTCATAAAAATATGACAGAAGAAGAGGTAGCTTCGCTGTCTGATTATTTGAAAAACAATTCCAATATCAGTTCTAGAATTCTCAGTAAAGATGGGGATTATATTAACATTGTTCTAAGACCTAAAAGCGACCAAGACTTCCCCGGGCTGGTGGCAGCAGTAAGTAATATTACAACATCTTACCAAAACCAGTATGAATTCCATTTTGGAGGTCAACCCCATCTCACTGGCGCAATTCCTGAATTGATTAAAACAGAAACACAGCAGCTCATGTTGCTTGGACTTTTTATTATGGCGGCAATATTGCTCATAAACCTTCGTAGCCTGCCTGCTGTGGGAATGGTATTATCGGTTATTTTTCTATCGGCCTTATCCATGATGGGTTTTATGGGTTGGGTGTATCATTTTACACAAACCTCTCGATTTACTTTTTCAATGGTGAATACCTCCATGCCCATAGTACTTCTAACCATTGCAAATTCTGATGGAGTACATATTTTATCCAGATTTTTTAGAGAAGCTCGTAAGCATAAAGATGTGAAAAAAGCACTCACTATGACTATGAATCAGCTCATGCTGCCGATATTTCTCACCTCCATAACTACCACTGCCGCATTTCTCACAATGGTGTCATCACCTATAGCCACCATGACCGGTTATGGGGCAACTATCGGATTTGGTATTTTATGGGCGTGGATACTTTCTTCAACCTACCTTCCGGCTGTGATTCATTTAAAAAAATGGAATATGCAAAACCCCGCAATTAGTAAACCGAGTATTTTAGAAAATCTCATTCATGGATTTGGGAAAAATATCCTAAACTATCCAAAACGAATACTTGCAACTGGTGTAGCAATCGTTGGTGTTTCATCAATTGGTATTTGGTTTATTAATGTGGAAGTGAATATCATTAATTTATTTAAACCTGGTAATGAAATAAGAGAATCCACTTTATTTTTAGATAGGGAAATGGCAGG
>CAJWYZ010000202.1 GCA_913049525.1 uncultured Fidelibacterota bacterium
GATATGATGAAATCAGTTGTGAATGGTGGGACTGGTGGTGCACTCCGTTGGAAATATAAATTCTATGCGCCAGCAGCAGGTAAGACAGGCACAACAAACAGTAAAGCCGATGCCTGGTTTGTGGGGTTTACACCGCAACTGGCTGTGGGTATATGGGTGGGAATGGATGATCCGGCTGTCTCACTCGGAGAAAAGCAATTCGGTTCTGAAGCCGCATTACCGATTTTTGCCAACACAATTCGGGATATTTTTGAATTGGGCGAATTTCAAGCGGGTGATGAAACTATCATACTGAGTGAACGGACTGACTGGCCTACTTCACGAGGCATTATTGAAGTTGAAATCTGTAAAGATACCTATGAAAAAGCCACACGTTTTTGCACAAGTAAAATGAAGGATATATTTTTATTAAGTAATCGACCTCGATTACAATGCCAACAGCATTCCAGCCCATTTTCACGTTTTCAAGATAAATAACTAGAAGTAAAATAGAATAAAATGAGAAAAAATAATTTTAGAAATATTGCTATTATTGCACATGTTGACCATGGGAAAACTACACTTGTTGATGCCATGTTAAAACAAAGTGGAACTTTTCATGAAAGACAAAATGTAGAAGAGCGTATAATGGATTCAATGGATTTAGAAAAAGAACGTGGTATTACCATTACCGCTAAGAATACTGCTATTTTCTATAATGATATCAAAATCAATATCTTGGATACACCTGGTCATGCTGACTTTGGTGGAGAAGTAGAGCGTAGCCTGAATTTGGTAGATGGGGCTCTTTTACTGGTCGATTCTAGCGAAGGTCCTCTTCCGCAAACTCGTTTTGTACTGAAAAAAGCTTTGGAGAAGAATTTACCCATTATCGTACTAATAAATAAAATAGACCGCTCAGATGCAAGGGTAGATTATGTTGTCAATCAAGTATACGACCTATTTATAGATTTAGATGCAACGGATGAACAAATAGAATTTAAGATTATTTATACTAATGCTAAAGAAGGGATTGCCCATTATAAATTAGAAGAAAGTTCAAATAATTTAATTCCGTTGTTTGAAACTATTATAACAAATATTGAAGGCCCAATTGCAGATGATGAACATGAACCACAATTCTTAGTAACTAATTTGGACTATGACTCTTATGTTGGGCAAGTGGCAATTGGACGATTAAATAATGGTAATTTAATGATGAATCAAATGTATTCTTTATGTGGGAAAGATGAAATTACATATGGACATAAATTCTCGGCTCTTTATACCTTCAATGGACTAAAAAAAACTCAAGTTGAAAAAGTAGTATCTGGTGACATCATTGCATTAGCAGGATTAGATAAGGTTGTTATAGGTGATACAATCTCTTCAAATGATAATCCAAAACCTTTACCTCGAATAAATATAGATGAGCCAACAGTTTCCATGTTGTTTTATGTTAATACTAGCCCATTTGCTGGTAAAGATGGCAACTATCTTACTACACGTCATATAAGTGAAAGACTGCAAAAAGAAATAATGGGTAATGTATCATTAGAAGTAGTTAATACAGACCGAAATGATGTATTTGAAGTTCGTGGCCGTGGTGAACTGCAGATGGCAATTCTGATTGAAACAATGCGGAGGGAAGGTTTTGAGTTTATGGTATCTAAACCTCATGTAATAACTTTTGAAGAACATGGAAATGTAATGGAGCCAATGGAAATAGTTTTCTTAGATATTCCAGAAGATAAAGTAGGTATAATATCTGAAAAACTATCCATCAGAAAAGGGAGGATGCTTAATCTGCAAAATCATGGTCATGGACGTGTTTCATTAGAATTTTCTATTCCATCTAGAGGACTTATTGGATTTAGGAGCCAATTTATGACTGATACACAAGGTGCAGGTATAATGAATAAACAATTTGATGGATATAAACCTTGGTTTGGGGAAATTCCTCAGAGGAATAGTGGTGCACTAGTATCTGACAGAAATGGAAAAGTTACAACTTATGCCTCCCTTGCAATGGTTGATAGAGGTGAATTGTTTGTTACTGTAGGGAGTACAGTTTATGCTGGAATGATTATTGGTGAACGTAATAGGTCTGAAGATTTATGTGTGAATATTACCCGTGAAAAGAAATTAACAAATATGAGGAGTGCTACTTCAGATGCCACTGTTACTCTTAGACCACCCAGACAATTATCTTTAGACCAATTTATTGAGTTTATCGCTGAAGATGAATTAGTAGAAGTCACACCTAAAGCCATACGTTTGAGAAAAATAGAGTTGGATGAAAATAAAAGGCTTTCTCAAAGAAGGAAAGAAAAATTATCTTAATTAATATGCCATCTAAACCCACCTCTCCAATTCTTCCTTCCTAACCCAATTAGCATATATCTCAGTAGTCTTAATACTCCGATGACCAAGTAGTGTCTGTAGTA
>CAJWYZ010000203.1 GCA_913049525.1 uncultured Fidelibacterota bacterium
AAACTCCCAATCTTATCCACTATGAACCCCACTTCAATGGGGTTTTTTGTTTATAAAAGAGACTCCCACATTGATGTAAAATTTTTAGTAATTTTCAACTGAATTTTATACTTAGGAGTTCATTATGAAGAAAATCGCTATTCTTCTTTCGTTAATTATAAGTGTTAGTGCTGCTCAGCTAAAAGTCCCCTCAGCATATTCTACAATCCAATCGGCTATTGATGCAGCATCAAATGATGATACTATTTCATTAATTGAAGCGAAACAAGTTTATAGAAATACCACCGAAATAAGTAAAGCCACATTGGATACATTGGTGCTGCACGGTCTAAAACCTAATTACAATCAATTTTTAGCTGTGAATGATTGGGATAATGATGGATTAGATGATATTATAATGAATATTGCAGGAGATCCTACCCTTGACTCTTATGCAGCGTTATTTAAACAGCAAAATATTAATGGTGAGGTAAGGTTTTTAGAGGATCCAAAGTATTTAATGAGCATCGAAGGTGACCCTGCAGGATCCTTATATGAGAATGTTGGTGATCTGAATGGTGATGGACTACTTGATATAGTTATTTCTACTGAAAATTATCATGGCCCCGATGGTGAGCAACCTTCATTTATGATTAATAAAACTGAAAGCATAGATAAGTTATTTGTTAACACTGGAAGTGGATTTAAAAGATTGAATATTGATACGACTACCTTTTTATATCATAATGGATTACCAGAGTGGTGGCCCACCAATGGATCTAAAGTGATCGATTGGGACCATGATGGGAAATTAGAAATTTTAATTTCTGACCAAAACTTTGAAAGAATTTCGCAGTTGAGAGAAGGCCCAACCGATCGGTTATTTACATCGTTTGAAGTTGATATGAATAATAATATAACAAGGGACTTCGTTTTTGATTGGAATCATAATCAAGAAGAAATTAGCACTAGAATCCAACTCCTTAAAGAGGTTGATGGAATTTTTTATTTAGCTATTTTCAAATACAAAGGTTGGGATACAGTCAATTCCACTTTCGTTGATAAAGATTTAATTGACGGGCAACAAATTATTAAGCATTCGGATATGGAAGTTGTCATTGTAGATAGCAAAAACTCCTTTGGACAACAAGGCTCAACAAGAAAAGTAATGAAAAGAACATTCAATGGTGGAGATTATGTTTATGAAAAAGGTTTTGCAGTGGGTGATATAAATAAAGATGGCAAGGTTGAATTTCTTCAACAATATTGGTTATCAAATGGTACTCCTTTTATAAGACTGTATGATAATGATGGCGAAGATATAACCTCTCAGTGGCTAGGAGATAATTTTATGGAAACAGCAATAAATGGTGGAGGAAACGGTTTCACATTGATTGATTTAAATAATGATGGTTTGATGGATTTATTACCAAAAGATGGCTGGCATTATACAGCCCAATCCCATGACCCACCTAAAGTTAAAGGTGACTATGGAACTTTTGGTATATTTATGAATGATGGCGAAAAATTTATTCAACACAATGTTGATTTAACCAAATTTGGTAATCTAGATCTGGGTGGTGGCGCACATTACTTTAATCATGCGCTGGATATTAATAATGATAAAAGATTCGAAATCTTTGTAATTCATTCTGATTTCAACACTGTTAACACTAGCCTAATTGAGTTAGATTATACAAGTTTCGATTGGATAAGTAGCAAGTCAGATACAATAATTGTTTCTCAATCAAACCTTACTGACACTTATAATCTTCAATGGGGTACAAGCACTGTTAAATCTTCAGTTAATTATCTTGTATATGCAAAAATTGGTGTTAATCCGCCAGAAGAAATATATGACACGACCAGTACATCAGTTTCGATTACATATCAGGAATTATTAGAGAATGTATTTGAACCCTTTCCCACGGTTTCAGCAGCAACTGTAAGGTTTAGCGTAAGTGCTATTTATGGCTCTGATACAGTAAAAGTAACGGGAGATGACAGAGTAGTGTTCGTTAATCGTTATGAATATCTCTCAACTG
Organism: uncultured Fidelibacterota bacterium; assembly: GCA_913049525.1. GTDB lineage: Bacteria > Fidelibacterota > Marinisomatia > SCGC-AAA003-L08 > D37C17 > D37C17. The sequence goes on from CAJWYZ010000203.1 coordinate 2,025, forward strand.
AAGGTGAAGGCGTACCCGTAGAGTTTGCATTACATGAAAACTACCCAAACCCATTTAACCCTACTACCACACTCCGCTTTGACCTACCAGAAGTAAGTGACATAACCTTAACCATTTATAATATGCTGGGGCAAAGAGTCAGAACATTCAATATGAACGATACACCTGCGGGTTTCCATTCAATCAAGTGGAATGCCACCAATGATTATGGTGACCCTGTAGGTGCTGGAGTCTACTTATATCAATTACAGACTAAAGACTTTGTTAAGACCCGCAAGATGGTCTTATTGAAGTAGTATGAACGCTACACTGTAGACAATGAAGCCTCCTCACGGGGGCTTTTTTGTTTGTGGCATGATATGTAGATTTGGGAATGA
>CAJWYZ010000204.1 GCA_913049525.1 uncultured Fidelibacterota bacterium
CCCAGTCGGGATGAAGTCTTTCTTTTGTAAGCGCAAGGTTTGGTGCCCAGGTTTGCGCCGCCTGTTTAGGGAACTCTGTACCATAAAAATGGCAGTTATTACAGGCACCCAATTCATGTAATTTTTTACCAGCTTTAAATTTTGTAGTTGATTTATCCACATGAAAATCAGATTCAAAAGCCAGCAAATTATTATCTCTATGCTGGAAAGCTTTAATAATAGCATTCCACTCTTCATCTGTCATGTTAAAAGAGGGCATACGTACTTGCAGATTTGGTCGTATAATCATTGGATCTTTAAAAAAATCAAACAGCCAATCTGGGTGGACCTTTGCTCCCTGTGTATTCAGGTTTGGCGGTGCATATTCCGGAGCCGAGTAATATTCTGCTATTTGCCCTCCAAACCCATCGATAATATGGCAGCCTTGACAGTTATATTCCTTTATAAGCTTTCTTCCTTCATAAACAGTTTCATCATTTACATAGTTAGACGCTATTAGATTTTCTCCAACCTCATCTTCAGTAAAACCAAGAATTGTAGTTACTAATGCCTCTATTTCAATTGGGCTAAATTCAAAATTAGGCATTCGTAATTTATCTTCAGGAGAAGATGACTTCCCTTTATCAAATCTTCTGGGATTTTCTAATTTTTGAGTGAACCATGCATAATTTGTATGTTCTATATCATGAACATATCCAAAATCTAATTTATTTAATGGTTTTGATCCCTCAAAAGTTAATTCTGTACCGATAGGCTTGGCATCTTCATAACCGGGGATATTATGACAGCCAAAACATCCATAATAACGGATACTCTTATCTGCAACATAATCAATTTTATTATCAAAGACCATATCCGCTAAACGAGAATTGGCTTCTTTTTCCGGGTACATTTTTCGAAGCCAGCCCAAAGCAATTTCATCGAGAGCTTCTTCACTCATTTGAATCGGTTCAAATGTATCAAATTCAGTATTTGTAGAATTCATAAGATAGGCTGTGAGATTTTCTGCTTCCTCATCACTCAATCTCAAATTAGGCATTCTGGTATCATGCCAATATTCGCTGGGGTCTCTCAGCCAATTATATAGCCACTGAGCTGAGGTTTTACTTCCAAGGTTTATAAGGTTAGGGCCATGCTCCTTCAATAAATCAGCTAATTGAATATCTTCAGTCATATTATTGGGATTATTTTCAATAATATGACATCCACGGCAACCAACCACATCAAATAATTCCTGACCTTTTTCAGCATTGCCCATAAATTTTCGGTCATTTTTTCTGGACATTTTTTCACCATCCTGAAATAGATACTCTGTCATCGCATAAATTTCAGTGTCATTTCTAAGTTTGGAATCTATATCAGAATTATTAGATTGATTAAAGAAAGATGGCATCCTGGTATCATGCCGAAAACCTTTAGGGTCTTTAATCCATTTTGCAACCCAATCTTTATTCACCTTTTCATTGATCCGTGCTAAATCCGGTCCAGACTTCCTTCTCGATTCCAGACTTTTTATTGTATGACATCCATTACAACCATTTTTTTCAATTAACGTAAGTCCCATTGTTAATTTGTCTGCATGAGCTATATTTGCTTCATCCTGATGACATTTAAAGCAACTTGCTTCAGAATATTTTGTTGGGAGCATTGGTTTTAACCAGTGATGCATTTCGTGCCAATCATACTTTTCTTCCCATTCGGCTCTCTGCTCAGGACTGTTTGGAGTATGCGTTGCGGAAGTAAAATCTGTTCCCCTACCCCTGCCTGCATGACAACTGGTACACCCAAAATCTTCATAGGTATGTTTAGAACTTGATGTGAGGTACAATTCTAAATTGGGATGGGTTTTAAATGGTTGTTCTGCATCCTTGTAATCAGGATTATCGATTCCCAAATGGCAACTTTTACAGCGATCAACTTCAGGAACTGAAGCAAAATTTACGTTGTATTTAATATCAGGAAGTACTACCTGTTCAACTTTAAAATAAGGGGCCATAAAATCCAAAATAGGAAGATCACGAACAATATCTCCAATTTTATTTGCAATGGACATTTTTCGGCGATCAATTAGTTTTAATTTTCTATCAACCAAATTGACTGCTTTTAATACTGAATTTAATTCATCTTGTGCAATTTTAGTCTCGAGTTTAATTTCTTTTATTTGCGTTTCATTAGCCAACATGGTGGCTTCTTTTTCTTCTTTGATGAGCTTAAACTTAGACACTTCATCTACTACTGACTGATATTTATGTTCGATTTCAGTAGGGTCATCCCCTTCATGAAGATGAAGCATTGCAGTTTCATAATTGAATTTTTCAGCATCTAAAATAGATTTTTTACTGAGAAAATTCATGTTTGCTTTGTAAAATTTTGCTTCTGAACCTTCAAGGGATTTCTCTG
>CAJWYZ010000205.1 GCA_913049525.1 uncultured Fidelibacterota bacterium
AATGTCATATGTTCGGATGGTGAACTTAGTTCTGCGGTAATATCCTCAGCAATGGCATTTCCATAATTCTGCAATGTAATTTCAAAATCTATTGCTTCACCAGAGATGGCTTCCAAAGGCCCGGAATTCATGGCTATGGCGGCACCAGCTGCTGAAGATATTTCAATCATACCTTCATAGGGCCTGTGGTCTTGTTTAATAACAGTAATATGCATGCTTCCGGCTTCCACTGCTTCCCAGCTTAAGCTTATTTCACCATTTTCATCGGTGAGGCCCGTTGTAAATATAACATCATCCCCCATAAGCAAGGTGACGCGGGCACCTTCTACTGTGTTGCCATCCTCATTATAGACAATAATATTTGTAGTGGTAGTTCCAAGTGAAATAATATCGATATGGTCCACAGCAAAATCAGTAGGAACTCCGGTCCAAAGATGCAGAGCAGGGTCGCCAATAAGATTGCTCCATCCAATAAATGCTGCTGTTGCTCCACTTGGATTAGATGGATATGTTGCTAAAATAGCCAGATCTCCATTGGCTTCAGCTGCTCCTGCATACCATAATTTCTTTGAGAAAATTCCATCATAAATACCCATATCCACAATATTATTGTATGCAGTATGTGTCCCCGTCGTTGCCAGCCCTACAGCTGCTACAGCACCTTCGGGGTTATTCACTGACCCCATTTTAACAAATTCTTCACTCTGTGAACTTCCATTATCAAAATCGCCCGTACCACAAGTCATCACTGTGGCAAAGGGTGTCTCATATCCATTATTGTATTGATTACTGGGACTGGTACCAGTATCTCCATAAATTCCTCGGTAATTATAATAGAGAATACCTTCTTGAAATTGATCAATGATCCAATTGGATAATCCCGCACCATCATAGTCTGTTTCAACCCCTGTCATCCCATGATTGATCATAATATTTTCAATATACTGACTGGTAAAAATAGTTGAATTCCCCGATTGTGTTGGATCCCCTACTAACGCTGCTCCCATAAACCATTCATCACTCACATAAAGTGCCTTTTCATACTGAATGGTTTTATTGATAACATTCTCCATAACACTTTGTCCTTGCCCTGAAATACGACCCACAAACACTTCAGGAATGAGATCATTTCCATTAAGCTGTGTATAATCAAAATCTGTAGCACCATTATAATAATTCCAACCTCCTGTTCCCCAATCCTGATAGAAACAATCGATGACATCCGTATCACCAATGAGTCCCACAATTTCAGGCGGATTTTCCCATGTCTCATAGGCATCCTGTATATAATTCTTAATGGTATTTTCATTACCACTGGAAGCACCAATCTCAGATGTGGATACCGCGTGAACTATATAGCCCTGCCTGTGGCGCCAATCTAGAAGATCCTGCACATAGCTGTTATCTAGCCAACTCCCGCCGCCGATGTATAAGATGCTTGATGCCTGGTAATCATCAGGACGATCTGAATACTCAAAATTCACTATAAGATCTTTATAAAATTCATCAAAGATATGGGATCGATTGGGCTGGGATAAGGTATGATCGGGATTATCGCCTGTTTCAACAACCTGAATGTCAATGGATGTATATACTTCCAACTTCTTATATTTGGGATAATATTTATAGGGGATAACCTGAATACTGACGAACTCTATGCCTCGTCCCTGTGATCGCTCTGATACAACCATATTTTCTTCCGGGTATACAGCATATGAATTATAAAAATCATTATTAATGATATTAACATCTTCCACTTCCCACTTTTCCATTCCCTGATGCGGCATAATGGTAATATCTTCAATAGTATAGGAATCCAACACTTCCAATTGAAAGTCATAAGTCTTTTCAGGGTCTAATTGATAATAAGTAGTAAATTGAGGAAGTTCTGGCATGCCTGCTTCAGTAATATGCCCCTGACCTATCTTTGCGAGCCTGGAATAACCGCCGTTAATATCTGTAAATTCGGGTGAATGTTGGAGGTTTATTTTACCGGTGCTAGAATGTGTAAACGCATTTTCATATGAAAATACAATGGAAATTGATATTAAAATCAATAAATAATTCTGAAATATTTGTTTCACCCCTCTCCTTACAATTATCCAATATGGTTTAAACTAACATGTAATTTAAGAGGAGGTAGTCGTCGGTAGCTAAAGGAACTTTGTTACAAGATGTAAAAATATGCAGATTATTCTGAAACGGGCGCTTTCAATAATCCTTTTTGCTGATACTTTACTTTATATTTTTCATAAAGCATTTTATGTCTATCAGATAAATCAATTTCTCTTCCCTGAATATAGGCGCGTTCAACCTGAGTTCTAATATCTAAAATATCGCCATTAGCTATAAAAAAAGTAGCATCTTTGCCGGCATCTAGAGAACCCACCCTTTCTT
>CAJWYZ010000206.1 GCA_913049525.1 uncultured Fidelibacterota bacterium
CTGTAAAAATCACCCATTAGCTTTTACTCACCACTACTTTGGCATGACGGAGAATTTTATCACTGTATTTATATCCCTTTTCAAATTCCCTTAAAATTACATTTTCTCCCTTTTCTGACTCTTCACTAATGAGTGCTTCATGCAATTCGGGATTAAAATCCTGCCCCACCGAATCAAATGGTACAATTCCCTGATCCTCCATTGTTCTGTCCAATTTAGCTACAATGAGTTCAATACCCTCTAAAATGGTTCTAGCTTTTCCTTTGCCATCGGATTCTAAAGTGCGGTGCAGATCATCTAAAATGGGCAGGATGGCTTTTGCCAGTTCTTCACCAGCATATTTAAAGAGCCTACTCCGTTCTTCCTGAGTGCGTCGTTTATAATTATCAAACTCAGCCAACAACCGGACATTCTTATCAGATTTCCGTTCAATTTCTTCGGCTTGTTCTGCGATTTGAGTTTCCAATTGTTCTATTGTTCCCCTCAAAGATTTTACAGAATCCCGCTTGGTAGTTTTCTTTGTTTTAATAGATTTTTTAGTAGTCATGTTTCCCTGTGTCAATTCTGAACGATAAAAGAGGGAGAATTTACGGGAAAAATCTTATTGAGAAAAAGATGATATTTAGGCCGTTAAACAAAAATATAGGTGTTTATCTCTATTCATCTATTGTTAATTTTGATCTCATAATCATGAACGTAAATTGAAAATTCTCATTGCTGAACCATTCTGCAGCGGCTCACACAAGATCTGGGCAGAGGGATATCAAAAACATAGCAGCCATGACGTAGAGATCATAAGCCTCCCCGGCCGCTTCTGGAAATGGCGCATGCACGGCGGTGCAATAACACTGGCGAAACGCTACCATAATTTAAACTTTAATCCTGACCTCATCCTTGTTACAGATATGTTGAACCTCCCGGTTTTCCAATCACTGGTAAAACTAGAATGTCCTGTTGCCATTTATTTTCATGAAAATCAATTTACCTATCCCTGGTCACCCAATGATGCAGATGTAGAATTGCAGCGCGATAAACATTATGGGTTCATCAATTACAGCTCAGCCCTTTCAGCAGACCATGTCTATTTCAATTCAAAATTTCATTTAGATTCATTTTTCACCGGGTTAGAAGATTTCTTAAGACAATTCCCCGATTATCGGGAAATACAGAATATTGACAAAATTGGTGAGAAAAGTTCTGTCTTGTATTTAGGAATGGATTTAAAGAAATTTGATGAATTTAAGATTGAGAAAAGTGAGAATGATCTCCCACTAATTCTATGGAATCACCGCTGGGAACATGACAAAAATCCTGAAACATTTTTTGATGCACTCATTCAATTATCACAGATGGGCGGCAAATTTAATCTGGCAGTTTTAGGGGAAGAGTTTAAAGAAGAATTGCCATGTTTTACACATGCCCGAAAGCAATTACAAAAGCATATCGTCCAATTTGGATATACAGATTCATTTGAAGAATACACCAAATGGTTGTGGAAAGCCGATATTCTTCCCGTCACATCTAATCAGGATTTTTTCGGTGGCAGTATTATGGAAGCGGTATATTGCAAAACCATTCCACTACTCCCAAGGCAACTTACATATCCAGAATTATTTCAGCTTAATGATAATCCACAGTTATTTTATGAGAACGAATCAGATCTGCTGAAAAAACTGACCTCCAGTATTGATGACAACTCAAAGTTACGGCAACAAAATCATCAATCCATTACTACAGAATATGACTGGTCAAATATGGTAAAGGTGTATGATAGAGAATTAATGAAACTATAAAGTGAATAAAATATTAATTTTGTCATTCTAATTCTTTTTTCATTAGCCAATGCTGGATCTCGCCAAACAGTAAATGAGTTTTTTTAACAATTTTATAGCCATTGTTTTTATAAAACTGCAGTGCGTTTTTCCGTGATTGTAAAATGATCTTCCGGCTTCCTTTTTCCCAGGCAACATCCTCCAGGGCTGATATGATCTGGCTTCCCAGCCCCTGCCCCTGAAATTCATCTGCAACTGCCATATACCGTATCTGAGCTTCATCTTCTGAATTAAACTGGAGCCGGCCTACTGCTAATGCGTTCCCTGTTTTTTCATCAATGATCATTCGGTGGTTAGACATATCTTCTCCATCATCCCTTTCAGACCCCTTAGGCTGCCCCCAGGGTTTTCTCAGGATTTCATAGCGGAGGTTGTAGTACTTTTTGAATTCTTCAGAAGTGGTTGGTTCAATAATTTTCACTGAATTCTCTCCACAAATAAAACTTAATCCGCCCTTTTTACAGGGTTCGGCCCCACTTTGGCAGTACATTCTTCCCATAGATAGCACCAATGGCATAATATGGATTCTTTAGGGAGAAAATTATTTTCATTACCAATAC
>CAJWYZ010000207.1 GCA_913049525.1 uncultured Fidelibacterota bacterium
AAACTATGTGAAAATGAAATGCCTCTCTCTTCAGCAATGACAGCTGCGTTTACAAAATTAATTCTATTATCTGTCATATCGTGAAACAGACCAATTAAAAAGGATAGAGCAATGGGCTTGGAATCCTCAATATTTCCGAAACACTCTACAGATACCAATTTCACTGGAGATTCTGCTAACTGCATTTCTATTTTACCAAGTGTTTCTGCCAATTCTAAATATGGCCGTATTTGTTTTAACTGCGCCATATCGGTTATAGGCATATTAATTGGATTTGATAATTTATCATCTAAAATAAAATCTCTAATTTGACGACAAATGCCAAAGGACACCCCTTCTGAAGCTTCATGGGTTGACGCACCTAAATGAGGAGTGAGCAATACATTTTTAGCTTTTACCAGAGGGCTTGTTATATCCAAGGGCTCTGATTCAAAGACATCCACAGCCGCACCAGCAATAACATCATTATTTAGAGCATTGGCTAAATCCGTTTCGTTAATTATTCCGCCACGGGCAACATTAATAATTCGAGCGGAAGATTTCATTTTACTTAGCCGTTCAGTATTAAATAGGTTTTTTGTGGAATCCAGTAGTGGCATATGAAGTGTAATATAATCAGATTCTTTAGTAAGCGTATCCAAATCAGTCAATGTTACGGTATCCTGATCAAACACTTCTTGATTAACAAAGGGATCGTAGCCCATAATTTTCATCTCTAAGCCTAGGGCTCTTTTTATGACTTCCCTCCCAATTCTGCCCAATCCAACCACGCCTAAGGTTTTACCTTTTAACTCATTTCCTACTAAGCTGCTTCTATTCCATTCGCCATTTACTATTCCCATATGACCTAATTGAATATTTCGGGAAAGTGCCATCATCATTGCTATGGTATGTTCTGCTGCAGAGATAGTATTACCATCAGGGTTATTCATCACAATAACCCCCTGGTTGGTAGCTTCTTTTATATCAATATTATCAACTCCAACACCAGCTCTTCCTATAACCTGAAGATTGCGTGCATCTTTTAATAATTCAGCAGTAATTTTTGTACCGGAGCGAACCACCCAGGCATTGGTATCACTTGCCAATGTATGTAATTCATCACTTGATGGATTTGGATTATAGACAATATCAAACCCAGCCTCTTCTAATATTTCAATCCCTTTATCCGCAATCGGGTCTGATACCAATATTTTAGCCATTTATTACCTCATCAAAATTATTTAAATAATCTGTTAAATCTTCTCTCATCACATTTCCCATATGGGCAACACGGAATGCTTTCCCTCTCAATTTACCATATCCCCTATCCATTCGAAATCCTCTTTCGAGTAACTTTTCATTAATTTCATTTATATCCCACTCTTTGTCATTTTGAATACAGGTTATGGTTGGTGATTCAAAGCCGGTCTCCGGAAATAATGACTGTCCCCTTTCATTAGCCCAATTTCGGGTATATTCTGCATTTTCAATATGGCGAGACCAACGATTTTCTAACCCTTCTTTTTCAATTTGTTCTAAAACAAATTTAAGCCCAAACAAATGTGGAATTGATGGAGTTGAAGGAGTTTGCATTTTCTCATAATATTTTTCATAGACATTTATATCCAAAAAATAGCCTTTATTTGGAATGCTTTTTGATAATTCTATGAGCCTATCTGATACAGCACAAACGGAAAATCCTGCTGGCAATCCCCATGCTTTCTGTGTTGAAGAAAGGAGGAAGTCTATACCTAATTTATCCGTTTCAATTTTCACTCCTGCCATAGAACTGACGGCATCAACTAGCCAAATTACTTGAGGGTATTTTTCCCTCATCATTTCTGATATAGGCTCTAAAGGGCTGCATACTCCCGTAGATGTTTCATTATGAACCATTGCAAAAATATCATATCTCCCTGAAGAAAGCTTCTCATCAACATCTTCTGCTTTTACACCCTTTCCCCAATCATATTCCAACACTCCTGTTTCATGCCCGCACTCTTTAGAAACAGATGCCCATTTTGAACTAAATGACCCATTGACAGCATGTAAAGCTCCCTTTTTCACTGAATTTTGGATACCCATTTCCCATAATCCAGTAGCTGCGTGAGACACCAGATAAACATGATTTTTTGTATAGAGAACCTTTTGAATCCCCTGCACAACTGTAGACATTAATTCAGAAAACTCCGGGGTTCGGTGCCCAATTTGCGGAGGGGTAAGACTTTGCATTACATGCTCAGGGACATAGGTTGGACCCGGTATAAATAATTTAGGATAAGAATCCATTACTTCCTTATTGATTATTGATGTTATTTCAGGTAAAATTGAGGGTGTAAATTAAGGCAATTTGCTATCTACTCAAAACACTTGAATTGGGAATTATTAAAGCGTTTTGATTAAAGGG
>CAJWYZ010000208.1 GCA_913049525.1 uncultured Fidelibacterota bacterium
CATGAATAAACCCTCTCTTTTCATTATTCGTAATATATGGTGGTTGGTACCTCTCGCTGTCGTTTTCCTATTTTGGGAACATGCTGCCCCAATACTTCTCATGCTGGTATTTGCCTTTTTGGGTCGCGTAATACTTTACCCCGTGGTTCGGCAAGTAGAAAAATTGACGGGAAATCATAATTGGTCAGTGATGCTTGTAATAACATTGCTGCTGGTGTTTTTAATCATTCTTTCCAGCTCCCTTTTCCCAATAATTGGCAAGCAGGTTGTAGCTCTACAGTCTTCCCTTTCAATGGAAACCTTCGTAAAATTTCAAACCAAACTCACATTGGTTATAGAAAGTATTTTACCTTCATTTTTATTTAATTTTTATACAGACATAACAACTCAGCTAGACTCCACATTTACAGAAATTTGGGCAACGGGATTATCACACATTAAATCATTTATTGGAGGTGCAGGTTCTCTGGCTTTTGCTTTAGGATCCGCCTTTCTCTCTTTTTTAATAATCATCGTATTCATGATCATATTTTTACTGGATGGAAAAAAGTTTACCCACTCCTTTTTACATGCTGTACCAGGAGAACATTATGGTACTGCCAAGCGAATGCTCGGCAAAATATCACTTCAAATTCAAGCCTATATTCGTGGCCAGTTAATTGCAGCTACATCTGTAGGGGTAACCTCAATAATTGGATTATATATTCTGCAATGGATTACTGGAATATCAATCCCCTACACCATTCTCATTGGGATAGGAGCCGGGCTTTTCAATTTGATTCCTTTTGTGGGTCCAATCGCCGGAATGATCCCCGCTGTGATAGTGTATCTGGTAACAGACCAGACAATGCCTATTCACTTCATTTATGTTCTTCTTATAATGTTGGTTTTTGCCATCGTCCAGCTTATCGATAATTTGTTGGTATCTCCCTATATTATGGGTGGAAGTGTGGGGCTTCATCCGATTTTGGTGATTATTCTAGTATTGCTTGGTGCGTCTGTTGGTGGTATTCTGGGAATGCTGTTTGTTATCCCAATTGCAGCCATTCTGAAAGTTGTATTAGGCGAGTTTGTCTCAAATTTAAAGAAATAAGAATCTAAATTCCTAAATAGTGGCTTCCCTGTTTACCATAAATCATAAAGATGAAAATACTTCTGCTCGTAGTGGTGTAATACGCACCGATCATGGAGATATTACCACACCTTTTTTTATGCCAGTTGGAACCTACGGCGCTGTTAAAACTCAATCTTCAGAGGAAATTTCTGACCTTCCCAGCTCTATTCTGCTGAGCAATACCTATCATCTATATCTACGACCAGGTGCTCAAATTTTACAAAAAGCAGGTGGACTGCACGGCTTTATGAATTGGGAAGGTGCCATACTCACTGACTCAGGTGGATTTCAAATTTTCAGTTTGGAAGGCTATCGAAAAATCACCAATGATGGTGTCACTTTCCGTTCTCATTTAGATGGGTCAGAGCATCATTTTACTCCTGAAAAAATTGTGGACATCCAGCGCATTATTGGTTCAGATTTTATGATGATGTTGGATATCTGTCCACCAGGCGATGCAGACCAGCAAACCTGGATTGATGCCCTGAACACCACCACAAATTGGGCGCAGCGGGGAATGAAACATTACCGAGAAACGGAACCTATTTATGGCCACAATCAAGTTATGATTCCGGTAGTTCAGGGAGGTACCGATAAAAATTTACGGAAACAATCAGCCTTTGAGCTCTGTGAATTAGATGCAGATGCCTATGCCATCGGTGGATTAGCTGTTGGTGAGCCCAAACCAAAAATGCTAGAAACGGTGGAATGGATGGATGAGTTTCTCCCTAAAGACAAACTCCGTTATCTCATGGGTGTGGGAACTCCTTCTGATTTAGTAAGAAATGTGGCTCGGGGAATAGATATGTTTGACTGCGTCATGCCCACCCGCAATGCCCGCAATGGTCAGCTTTTCACATTTGATGGAAAACTGAATATCCGCAATGCCCGATATAAAACAGATTTTAATCCAATAGATGACAATGAAATTTCACCCATGTCTAAAACTTATACCAAGGCTTACCTACATCATTTATTTAAGACAGAAGAAATTTTAGGCTACCGAATTGCCACTCAGCATAATCTCCGTTTTTACATCCATCTCATGAACACCATGCAGGAAGAAATTAAGACGGGGAATTTTAAGAATTGGGCAAAAGGGTTTTTGGAGAGGTATGAAGGAGAATAGAAGCTAGTTTTATAACTCGGAGAATGTGTCTGTATATTCAACTAATTTAGCAGCAATGCCTTCTTCGGTCATAGAATGCCCTGCATCTTGTACAATTTCAAAATCAGCTTCGGGAAAAGCCCGGTGCAACTCCCATGCAGAAGC
>CAJWYZ010000209.1 GCA_913049525.1 uncultured Fidelibacterota bacterium
AATGAAACATTACTCAATATCTCTTTTTCAAGACGGTCTTTAATATTTCTGGTAGTGAGATATTCTCCCTCCTTTCCGGCAAAGGGGCCATTATTTACATAAAATAACATAGCAACGGTGGGCTCATCAATTTGAATGCGCGGTAGCGGTTCAGGATCTTCTTGAGATGAAACAGTATCACCAATGGTAATATTTTCTAATCCTGCAACTGCAATAATATCACCTGCCTCAACTTGATCTACCTGAATTTTATCCAGACCCTTAAAAGTATATAATGCAGAGAATTTATGTCCATTTGTAGTCTTCTCTTTTCCACACAACGAATACATTGTATTCAGCTCTAAAATGCCATGATTCAGCCGCCCAATCGCCACTTGCCCAACATATGGATCATAATCCAAGTTGGTTATCAAAAACTGCGGCTTATGGGCATCATCAGCAATAGGTCCTTTAATTTGAGACAATATAGTATCAAACAGAGGCTTAAGTGTGGTTGACCCATCATCTAATTCCAAATGAGCGATTCCCTTCTTAGCATTTGTATATAAAATAGGGAATTCAATTTGCTCATCCGTAGCATCTAAATCTATAAAGAGATCATAAACCTCGTTAATTACCTCATCTATTCGAGAATCCGGTCGATCAATTTTATTGATTATAAGAATAATTGGCAGATTCTTTTCAAAGGCTTTCTTCAAAACAAATCTTGTTTGAGGTAATGGACCCTCACTTGAATCTACCAGGAGAAGTGCTCCATCTACCAAGTTTAAGCCACGCTCCACTTCACCACCAAAATCAGCATGACCGGGAGTATCCATAATGTTGATTTTAATACCTTCATATTTAACGGCAGTATTTTTAGCGTTAATTGTAATTCCCCGTTCTTTTTCTAAATCCATGGAATCCATTACTCTATCTTCTACCTCTTGATGGGAATGAAAGGTGCCACTTTGTTTCAGCATACCATCTACGAGAGTGGTTTTGCCATGATCTACATGGGCAATAATGGCAATGTTTCTAAAATTGTCTTTTCTCATTATATTATATTTTGAATTGATTTAGGTGTTTTACAGGCGGTGAATTTACCACAAAGGATTCATACACCGAAGGAATTGAATTGTACTTAGGAAAGGATTAAATTTACTAATTGAATGACATCTAAAATATTTATTAGTTCATCACTATTTATATCACCAATCCAGTCATATTGATCATTGAGGATTAAGTTGACAAGGGCAATAATATCGAGTATATTCAGTACTCCGTCATTATTAACATCCCCTACTAATTCCCCGCCAAAAATAATATTATGACCGGTAGTTTGATGGGGATAAATAGTGATAGTTTGAGTCTCAATATGTATGCCATTGTTCCAAAATTCAAATTCATGGTCCCCTTCCGGAAATCCAAATTCGTACTCCCCATTCAGATTCGAAGTGAAAATCTTCCCGTTTAATAGAGATTTTATTTCCACTCCCGCTACGGATTGTCCACCATCGGTGATGGTACCATAAACCCATCCTGCCTCTACGTCATCAAATGAAAATACGAAAAGTCCGTATTGCATATCGCTGGCATAGACGTAATTATTTTCCGTGAATGGGTATGCGCCCCAGCACCCATAAAACCCATCGCTATCATCATCTGGATAGGTGTCATAGGCGGCCACCTCAATTGGGTCGGTTGGATCGTATATGTCCAGGATTTTCAGTCCAGTTGTGTAGTGTGAAATATAGACGAAGTCGCCTTTCACATGCACATTGTGAGCCAGTGAATTTTCGCCTAGATATTCACCAACGAGATTAATATTATCAAGGTCTTGAATATTCCAGATTTTCACTGTCATTCCGACAGTTTCTTCGGCGGTAACTAGGTGGGTTCCGGTGGTATTCAGCCATGCATTGTGGGCATATCCAAATGAGGGAATAGTCGCCAATTGAATTGGATATAAAATATCTGAAATATCATAAATACCAAATTGATTACTCCAACCTTCAGAAATATAAGCCCTATTGTTTACTGTATAAATATCATGACAATTTTCTGCATCCCAATAACTCAGGCTAGCAGAGTGTACTGGCGCACCAGAATTAGTCAAGTCCACTATATGTACATTCTCTGGATAATTTTTTTCAATGAACCCATAACCTGAGTCATTATCAATCCATAGATTATGTGATTGAGCAACACCGGTGTAGGTGTTGCGCTTAATGGGTGCACTTGCGGGCAAGGGAGACAGATCTATCACCTGCATACCAGCATCCGTGCCTGTCATCTCGTTAACAATGTAGAGATGATCGCCGTATGTTTTATAGTCCCGATGGAAGTAGTAATCATTATTTGAAGGGCCTAAAATATCCGAAATTAAAACAGGGCTGTCCGG
>CAJWYZ010000210.1 GCA_913049525.1 uncultured Fidelibacterota bacterium
TGTTGAGCATGCATAGCAATTTGATCAAAGGATAAATTCTCTGTGTAGGATTTCATACTATCTTTGGTTTGCCGACATACAAAATCATTAACTGAAACAGTTTCTATTTTTTTCATCTAATTATATTCTCTCTTTTAAATAGTATCGTAATTTAATAGATAATAAACAAAAGTATATTTATGAATAATCTAAGCAGTTCACAGCGCAGTTATCTCCGAAGTCAGGCCCATCATCTTGAGCCGGTAGTTCTTATTGGCAAACATGGAATAACTGATGGTACTATTGAATCAATCGACAGAGTATTAAAAGCGCGAGAACTCATTAAAATTAAATTTCGTGAATTCAAGGATGAAAAATTAAGTTTATCAGAGAAAATCACAGAATTGACGAATTCTCAGATCGTTGGAGTCATTGGTCATACGGTGATCATTTTTCGACAAAATCCTGATTCTGATAAAAGACAGATTCATATCCCGCAATAAAACAATTCCATTCTGTCAGGTA
Organism: uncultured Fidelibacterota bacterium; assembly: GCA_913049525.1. GTDB lineage: Bacteria > Fidelibacterota > Marinisomatia > SCGC-AAA003-L08 > D37C17 > D37C17. The sequence continues at coordinate 505 of CAJWYZ010000210.1, forward strand.
TATTTGACCAAATGGCAAATCCTACTGACTATCTTTCACTCTTTGTAAGCAAATTGTCATAATGTAGACTGTAATTTCTTTTTGGCATGGCTGTTGTTCTTTATTTAACGTCAAATTAATAAAAATATGAAAGGAAAATAGTTATGACACTCGTAAAATGGACACCAAAAAGAAATATGTTTAACGTATTTGATGATGTAGAGAAAATGGTAAATCAGGCATTTGGACATTCAATTAGAGGGACAGAAGTAACATCACAGTTACAGCCATTATTGGATGTATATGAAACTGACAGCACTATCGAGGTAAGTGTAGATCTGCCTGGAGTGGAAAAGAAAGATGTGGAAGTGAATGTGAGTAATGGTTTGTTAACCATTTCCGGTGAAAGAAAAAATACTGCAGATGATTGTGCAGAAGGTAGAATCTGGCAGGAGACCTCATTCGGTACATTTAAACGATCTTTCAAGCTCACTGATGCAGTGGTTGAAGATAAAATTAAAGCACAGTTTAAGAATGGTGTTTTAAAAATATCGCTTCCAAAAGCAGAAGAAATAAAGCCCACTGTAAGGAAAATAGCTGTGAACTAATATCAATTTCCTCCTTCAGAAAAGCCCGGTATTCTTGATTAAGTCAGCAGCCGGGCTTTTATTTATTTACCGGATTTAAAATCGGTGTAAATTTCGACTGCCTATTATCCATAAAATATACCAATTAATAGTAAATGTTAAATAAATTAAGCCAGATAATACTGAAGTACCCCATTTCAGTAATGACGATTATCCTTATAGTTACCGCATATTTTTTCCATAATGCATTTTTATCTGAGCAACGTCTCAAAGTAGATTTTTCACTAGAGCAAATGTTCCCAGAAAGTGATCCCGAAAAAGATGCTTATCAATTATTTATTGATGAGTTTAATCGGGAAGATGACAAAATATTGCTGGTATATGATTGTGATAATCCTACTTCTCGGGAAAATATTGCGACAATTGCTGAATTGACAGAGGAAATGGAGTTGGATATCGATGGAGTTGAAGCTGTGATTAGTCTCAGCAGCATTGGTGATGGCGATTATTTTTCAGAAGATTTATCTGATGATGAATGGGATCTTCAAGTTCAAAATTTATTAAACCATCCTATTTATCCAAATCTTATTATTTCTAGTGATGGCCAAACTGGTTCAGTTCTAATTGATTTGGAGGACAATGTTATTGGGCAGGATGCCCGTATGAGAGTGGTAAATAAATTAGAAACTGTTACGAAGAAGGTGGCTTGGGAATGGCACGAAGCCGGAATTCCTGTGTTGCGCACTCGTTATATTCAATTTATGAATAAGGAACGGGCTATTTTCCTCCCTATTTCATTTATTGTGTCAATGAGTGTGCTATTATTTATTTTCCGGCAAGTAAAAAGTATTCTCATACCATTTGTGGCTATTTCTACAACTCTTGTGTGGGTTGCGGGAATCATGGCATACTTTAATATTTCTATAAATGTAGTTTCATATTTAACATTTAACCTGCTCATGATTATTGGTGCATCAAATGCCATTCATTTGCTAATGAAATATCACGAAGGGCTTAGCTTGGGGCTGAGTAAGAGAGATTCTTTAGATAGAGTCATTCAAAAAATTGGTGGTGCGTTGTTTCTCACCAGCTTTACAACTGCAGTAGGTTTTTGCTCATTAGGGTTTACCAATATAAAGGTAACCCAGCAATTTGGATTGCTGGTGGGTTTTGGTGTAATTCTCATGTTTATTTTAACAATAATTATTATGCCTATAATTCTCAATTATATTCGTCCGCCAGATAATGACCATATTGATAGACTTATTCGTGGTGGACAATTTCTCGCTGCCGGTCGATTGAATTCGTGGAA
>CAJWYZ010000211.1 GCA_913049525.1 uncultured Fidelibacterota bacterium
GGAGAAACAGATAAATATGAAGCACTTTGTCGGCGATGCTATATTGAGAAAACAGAGGATAAAGAATGAATTATATTAGTATTTTAGGGCTATTAGTACTTTTGGGTGGTGCTTGGCTCATGTCTTATCATAGATCAGATGTAAAACTTCGACCTATAATTTTGGGGATTAGTCTACAGCTACTATTTGCTTTAATAATACTGAGAGAAGATATGGGCAGTTTTATAGGCATGTCTATTTTGAGCATTTTAATTATAATATATATTCAACAAAAAGATTTTGAAAATATGGGAATGGGTATTAAGTCAACCTTAATTATTATTATCGCATCCCTGGCCGTAGGTTATACACTGTTTCTTTTCCCTGCTATATCAAAATTCGTTCTCATAATTACAACGATTGTCTTAATTCTAAGTAGTATTTTAAAAGGGGACCATGAATTTCAAAGAATATCCGGTACACTTTTTATTATTTCTGGTACAACTCTCTTAATTTCACACGGATTATATGGGAAGCTAATCTTCCAAAAGTTCAGCGAAAAAGTTGCATATTTCCTCAGCCTATCAGATTACGGAGCGCAATTCTTATTTGGGCATTTAGCAGATGCAACCCACTACTTCCCAGGTCCAGACGCCAGTTGGCCCGGTTTTGGTTTTCAATTTGCATTTAAGGTTTTACCCACAATCGTATTTTTTGGCGGGTTTATGAGCGTACTCTATTATCTTGGGATTATGCAGAAAGTAATTCAGGCTATGAGCCGTTTTATGAGGTGGACAATTGGAACCAGTGGAGCTGAAACGTTATCCTGTAGTGCTAATATTTTTGTTGGTCAAACAGAAGCACCCTTACTAATTAAACCATTTTTAGAAAATATGACAAAATCTGAACTTCTCACAATAATGGTTGGTGGATTTGCCACCATTGCAGGGGGGGTTCTGGCAGGGTATATAGCAATGGGGGTTCCTGCAGGCCATTTGGTGGCTGCATCTGTCATGTCTGCGCCGGCAGCATTGGTAATCGGTAAAATCATCTTCCCCGAAAAGGAGCATTCCCAAACAGCAGGCGATGTAGCGCTGCCGGAATTTGATGTTGGATCCAATGCCATCGAAGCAGCCTCAAACGGTATTACAGACGGTTTAAAATTAGCCGTGAATGTGGGCGCTATGCTCATCGGTTTTATCGCTCTTATTGCAGTTTTAGACGTAATCCTGAATTGGCTGGACTCCATTATTGATGGTTCGCTTTTAAATGGAATATATGCGGCTTATGATTCTTCTGGTCTATCACCTATAAAAGGTGAATTTTCTGGTTATTTTCCAGGCTCTCTGCGAACATTTTTTGGAACTATTTTATCACCTCTTGCTTACTTGATGGGTGTTCCCTGGAATGATGCTACACAAGTAGGTAATCTCCTAGGAATAAAACTCTCATTGAATGAATTTGTCGCATTTGGAACACTAGGTGATTATATTAATAAAGGGTTAATTAGTGAGAGAGCAATTATCATATCTACATATGCATTGTGCGGATTTGCTAATTTCTCTTCCATTGGGATCCAAATTGGCGGTATTAGTGCAATTGCCCCATCAAGAAAAAGTGATTTGGCAAAAGTGGGATTAAAGGCAATGTTTGGAGGTGCTATTGCCTCCTGGCTCACTGCTACTATCGCTGGAATTTTTATTTAGGATTATAAAATGAGACTTTTATTAATTGGCCCCCCCGGTGGTGGAAAAGGAACTCAGGCGAAATACCTGATTGATCATTTTGATATTCCACAGATATCAACTGGCGATATGCTTCGAGCTAACATACAAAATAGTACCGATTTGGGGGGAAATGCCCAAAAGTTTATGAATTCCGGACAGCTAGTTCCAGATTCTATTATACTGGATATGATGAAAGAGCGATTGACAGATCAAGATTGTGATAATGGATTTGTATTGGATGGATTCCCGAGAACTATCCCCCAAGCGGAGGGGCTAGACTACTTACTAAAAAGTATGAAAGAACAGCTAGATCATGTAATTGTGATGGATGTACCAGATAATTTAATTATTACAAGGCTTTCAAATAGACGATCTTGTAAGGAATGTGGGCAGGTGTATAATTTAATTTTTGAACCTCCCGCGATAGCAGGGAAATGTAATAATTGTGGTGAAGACTTATTTTTACGTCCAGATGATAACCCTGCAATTATTCAACAAAGATTAACTGTTTATCACCAACAAACCAAACCTGTTATAAAATATTATTCTGACCAAGGGCTAACTGATGTAATTGACTCAAAAGGTACAATTGATGAAATTAGATCAAATATTTTACTAAATATTACTTCTTAATTTTTTTAATGTACAAATTAGGAATAACAGGTGGCATCGGT
>CAJWYZ010000212.1 GCA_913049525.1 uncultured Fidelibacterota bacterium
TTTTGGAGAAAAAGGAGGATTATCAGATTTAAACTTCTCCGTTGCTCATGGTCAATCTGTAGCAATTGTTGGAAAAAGTGGTGCTGGAAAATCGGTACTATTAAAATGTTTAATTGGTTTAGTTAAACCAGATGAAGGCACCATTTATGTTGACAATAAATTAATTAACTCAATGAGTTTTGGTCAGCTTCAGGAAATACGTTCAAATATAGGAATGGTTTTTCAATTTGGCGCATTATTTGATTCCATGACTGTGGGAGAAAATATTAGCCTTGCATTGCAGAAACTGACCAAACTTTCGGGCGATGAAATTAAAGAACGCGTATTTAATTCTCTAGAAGAAGTTGATATGGTAGATACCGAAGATCTAATGCCATCTGAATTATCTGGTGGAATGAAGAAAAGAGTGGGAATTGCTCGAGCTATTGCAATCAAGCCGGCCTACCTATTTTATGATGAACCAACAACGGGATTAGATCCGGTAATGACAGACAGCATCAACAGATTAATACTCAAATTCCAGAATACCGGGGAAGTAACATCTGTGATTATTACCCATGAAATGCGGACGGTTTACGATGTAGCAGACCGTGTCCTCCTTTTACATGAGGGAAAAATTCGGTTTGATGGAAGTCCTGAAGAAATAAAAAATGTAGATGATTTGGTAGTTCAACAATTTATTACTGGAAACAGTACTTTGGTTTAAAAGGGAGACATGATATGAAAATTTCAAGATTATTTTGGATAGGTATGATTTTTGTTTTAAGCAGTATTGCTTTTATTGGTGGTCTCCTATATCTTCAAGAAATTTCCATCCGAAAATCAAATTATACTTTTAATGTTTTATTTGATAATATTCAAGGACTAAATGTTGGTGATCAAGTGGATATGTTGGGAAAGAAAATTGGAAAGGTATCCCATTCTCGTATTATTGGACAAAAAATAGCAGTAGAATTATCCATTGATAACTCATTTTCATTTAGTATCCCGGTTGATTCAAAAATAGAAGTAAAGAGTGAGGGGTTAATTGGATCAAAATTTATTTCCATTTCCCCTGGATTAAATACGAAAGAATTTATACTTCCTGGCGAAACGGTGGAAGGCTTGAGAGAATTTGACTTTGCTGAAATAACTCCAGGAATTGTTCCTTTAACTCAAGACCTTTCTGCTTTTGCCCGACGCCTTAAAGCAACTTTGGGTGAAGAAGAGAAGGACAACATTCGACTTACCATTCATAATATTGAGTCCCTGACTGCAGAGTTAGATACATTTGTTTATAATTATCGCAACATAATATCTGATAATGATAAAAAGAATTTTCAGGATTTTATAAAAAATTTGAGTGGTACAGTAAAAGATTTAAAATATGGAGTTAATAAAGAAATCAATAAATTAGATGGTATGCTCGATGATTTGAAAAAAGTAACAGATAAATCTGAAGAGTTGAGTACAACCATAACAGAACTGAAAAAAAGCAGTAAATCTTTTGCAATATCTACAGAAAAATTTAATAAAATATTAAATAAAATTGATAATGGCGAAGGAACTATGGGGAAATTAGTTAATGATTCTGCTCTCTATGAAAATATGAATAATTTAGTGAATGAAATGAGAACATTGGTTGATGATATTAAGGAAAATCCAGCCAAATATATGAAGGCTTATAGAAAGAGTAAAAAATAAATTCATATATATCCTTGGAACATTTTTGAATTCAACTCATTTTATACATTGTTGATATTGTTTTCCATTGTGGAAAACTGGTAAATTAATAGGCTTAGTTAAAAGGAATTATTTATATAGACTTTTGTTAATAGGATCTGCATGGATCTCACATTGAGGAAATGAAATAGGAGGCAACACCTTTTCAGATATGCAATTCTATGAAAAAGTCGGGATTTAAACCGGGTATATTCATAGGTACTCGGTTTTTTTATTTAGAAAACTATTTAGGAAAATATTTATGAAATCAAAATATATATTATTATTGGGCTGTGCTATTACACAGTTGTGGGCAGTGGGTGAAGCAGGGGCTATATTCTTACTTATTGCTCCAGGTGCTGGGCCCGCCGGCACAGGGGAAGCACAAGTTGCAAAAGCGGATGATGTTTATGCCAGCTATTATAATCCTGCAGGTCTAGGATTTCTAAAAGGGAAAGAGGCCGCGGGGATGCATGTTCAATGGTTGCCAAATCTTGCTACTGATTTATATTATGAATTTTTAGCATATCGTCACTATATTGATGGTTTAGGCTCAGTTGGTGGCCATATAATATTTTTAAATTTGGGGGAACAAATTGGTATGGATGCCGAAGGTAATCCAACCACTAATTGGTCGAGTTTTATGGCAGCAGCAGGGAGTTTCGGCA
>CAJWYZ010000213.1 GCA_913049525.1 uncultured Fidelibacterota bacterium
GCAATCTATATGAATATACACCATATCTTGCAGGACAGAAATTATCCTCGCAAGAATTACCTTGGGGAAGAGTATCGACTTATATAACAATTCGAAAAGAAATTCTTGGATTATCAATCCCATTATTAGCAAAAGCACAACTATATGGTGGCCTCGGTTTTAATAAACATAAAGTTGTCCCAATTATGACGGCAGATATAATTAAAGACGCATTTAACGCAGATGATCTTGCAACTGCTCTCAATTCTTTTGGAGAGAATGCTGATCCAGATCAAGCAGCTACAGACCTTGCCAAAAGTATGCTTGATAATGTGGAAGATGTTTCTGGATTTCATTTGCAGGCAGGTGTACGGGGAAAACTATTAATGTTTAACGCATTTGTAAATGCTCGTTACACTATTGCAGATGTTATTCCTGATAAATCAGGATATCCAAGTTTATGGGTGGGACTTGCAATTGGGATTTAGAATAAGATAATTTACTAACATATTTTTAGGGGCAGAAAATTCTGCCCCTATTTTTTTGCAACAATAATGCGTTCTATTGATTTCCAGGCTTTACCGGTTTGTCGATCAGTAGCTTCAACATATAGTAGATATTGCCCCATCCTAATGGTGTAATGTTGATTGGTTTGTCCATCCCAGCGAATAGTTCCCTCATTAGTGAAAACAGAACCATTTGCTAATGTTACAATTTCCCTCCCCGTAGGATCATACAGTATCATTCTTAAATATGCGTTAGAAAAAGGGAGCTGATACAATACGATTGTCTCATCCTCAAACCCGTCACCATCTGGTGAAAATGGGTTGGGTGAAATAGAAACCGTTCCCTGTTGATGTAATGCTGTGACAAAAATAGAATTTTCTAAAAAGGGGGTTGACCCAGAAATATCAATACAGGTTCCCCAATTTTGAGAATTATTAGCATCCATGAAATGGGAAATTCGTTCCAGAGAAAACCCGCTTGAACCACCCCAGGTATCTTCAAAATTGACTTCATCAATTATTTTACCTGCTGGATCAAATAAAAATATATAATCCCCACTATTATTTAATGAGGGAAAATCAATTTGTACCAGAAAATTATCCATTGGCTCACCTGAAATAACTGCAAAATCACCCGGTTCTAAAAGAAATGTAATTGTACTCTCTGTAGGGTTCCAATCATCTTCATCTGATATTTTCCAATTATTAAGTTTGATGTCTGTATTGGTTTGATTAATTATTTCCACCCATTCCGGTTCACCAGAAAACGGGGCATACATAATTTCATTAATAAGAATATCTCCAGATTCATATTGAATATGAAAATTAAATGTTGAGGTATCATTTTCAGGCACATAATCATTTTCGGTAATAGCCTCAATAAAATAAGAATAGGTTCCAGATGGCTGTCCATATTCATGGAAAGTGATTAATTGGGATTGATTGGGTTCTATATCAATATTTTCAATTAGCTTAGAATTGATAAAAACCTCCGTACTCGCTACGAGAATTCCTTCATTTTTCAATCGAATAGTTAGATCAAAGTCTTGGAGGGGAACAATTGACATAGATTCAATATATACACTGTCAATCTCAACATCAATAGTGAACGATGCCACACTATTTGTCTTTCCGGGGGTCCCTAATGTGTCTTGACTTTGCTTCCAATTATTTTCTGTGTTATCAAAATCCAAGACAATTTTTTCTAGTGAATATCCAGATTTTATAGAGGAATTCCAACCCATTTCTGAAATTATCACCCCTGTGCTGTCAATGAGAAAAAGACTATCCTGGCTGTTTCCTAGGCCATTGCCAATACTGAGATCATCTACATGTATAAGCAAAATATCTTCGGGGAAATCATCATCGTAAAATCCATCATAATCACCTTCCAGAATAACCGCATATCTGTTTGATGGCAAAATGGTAAATCCGTCCGGAATCAGTTCGTCTGTGGAATGATTATCAATGAGAACCCAGTTCTGGAATACAATATCTTCATCCGAATAATTATAGATTTCCACAAACTCATTTGGCGAGTCTGAGCCTTCCAGATCGAACATAACCTCGGAAATGGTAATTTGAGACCATAGGAGGTTTGTAATTAATACAAACACAGGGACATTCATTGTATGAAATATAGTAAAAAAGATGTTACATCATATTACTTTTTATAATTTGGACATTCTCCTCTATTATAACGTAAATTTCATAGCTTAACTAAAATCAATTTAACTTCCCTAATAAATAAGAACGTCCATTTTAGATAAAAGAAAATGGATTAGATGAAAAGTAAATGGATCATATTATTTTTTCTTGGAAGTCTTCCCTTTGGACAGGATGT
>CAJWYZ010000214.1 GCA_913049525.1 uncultured Fidelibacterota bacterium
TGTGACAGAACCATATCCTGGTTTACCAACTGATATGCAAGCGCAGTTAATGGTTCTGAATACAGTCGCTTCTGGGAGCTCCACAGTTCTGGAGACGATCTTTGAGAATAGATTTATGCATGTTCTTGAGTTACAAAGAATGGGTGCTGATATCAGTTTAAGCAGAAATAAGGCGTATATAACAGGTGTAGAAAAACTGTTGCCAGCACCTGTAATGGCTTCAGATTTAAGAGCCTCCGCTGCTTTGGTTTTAGCAGGAATAATTGCAGAGGGTGAAACCGTTATTGATAGGGTCTATCATGTTGATCGAGGCTATGATCACATTGAGAATAAACTGACTGGAGTGGGGGCCAGAATCACAAGAATAGAATCTTAAATTTTATTTATTTGGTGTATAATCGCCGTCAATTTAGATGGTAATCGACTTGGAGAAAACATTGGATCAAGAAGATAAGGAAATCAAGACCAATCCTAATCGTCGAAAATTTTTGTCAATCGCAACTAGCGTGACCAGTGGAGTGGGTATTTTGTTCGCAGCAATACCCTTTATATCCTCTTTTCAACCAAATAAGAAAGCCAAAGCCCTTGGCGTTGCTATTAAAATTGATGTCAGCAAACTAGAAACAGGTTCGATCCTCAAAGTTATCTGGAGGGGTCAGCCGATATGGGTCTTACGTCGTTCTGAAGCAATGCTTAAAACATTGCAAAACACAAATCCAAAACTAACAGATCCTGAATCAGAAATGTCTGTTCAACCAAATTTTGCTCAAAATGAATTTAGATCGTTAAATCCAGAATTTTTTATTGTGGAAGGAATTTGCACACATTTGGGTTGTGCTCCGATAGAAAAATTGACCTTACCATCAGTTGACATGGGATCTGACTGGGAAGGTGGCTTCTACTGTCCTTGTCACGGGTCAAAATTTGATTTATCCGGTCGAGTATTTTCAGGTTTCCCAGCCCCGGCTAATTTAAGGGTTCCACCACACCGATATCAAGATAAAAATACCATTATCATTGGAGAATCTGAGGAGGTTGTGAATGGCTGATGATCGGAAAAAAGATCAAAGTATTTTTACCAATGCCCTAATGAGATGGATTGATGAAAGATTTCCCTTGTCTTCGATGATCAGGGAACATGCAACCGAATATTACGCATCAAAGAATTTTAATATTTGGTACATATTTGGTGTTTTATCAACCGTTGTTTTGATGATTCAACTATTGACGGGATTATTTTTGACCATGAGTTACAAGCCTTCCGTTCAAGAAGCTTTTAACTCCGTTGAATATATAATGCGCTCGGTTGAATGGGGATGGCTAATACGATATATGCACTCAACAGGCTCTTCATTTTTTTTCATTGTTGTTTATTTACACATGTTTAGAGCCATGCTTTATGGGTCGTATAAAAAACCAAGGGAACTCATTTGGATCATTGGTATGTTGATTTATTTTTGCCTCATGGCAGAAGCATTTTTTGGCTATCTGCTTCCTTGGGGAAATATGTCTTATTGGGCCGCAGGAGTTATTGTAAATTTGTTTACCGCTATTCCAGTCATTGGTGAAACTTTGGCAGAATGGATTCGGGGAGATTATTATATTTCAGATATTACTCTGAATAGGTTTTTTGCTTTCCATGTATTTGCGTTACCTATTGCACTCATTGCTTTAGTAGTTGCTCATATCTTGGCATTGCATCATGTTGGATCCAATAATCCGGATGGTATTGAAATCAAAGAATACAAGGATGAGGAAGGTAAACCCATTGATGGAGTAGCTTTTCACCCCTATCATACGAGTAAGGATTTAGTGGGGATCACAATATTTCTTATTTTTTATTGTATAGCAGTATTTTTTGTACCCGAGATGGGAGGATTGTTTTTAGAAGTTGATAATTTTGAACCTGCTAATCCTCTTCAAACCCCAGAACATATTGTCCCTGCGTGGTACTACACGCCCTATTACGCAATTTTGAGGGCTGTTCCAAATAAATTAATAGGAGCAATTATATTGGTTTCAGCAGTTTTATGTTTTGTAATCCTGCCTTGGTTAGACAAATGTAAGGTTAAATCCATTCGCTACAGAGGCTGGCAATATAAATTAGCATTGTATCTTTTTGCCCTTAGTTTCTTAGTCTTAGGCTATCTGGGTATGATGCCAGCTACTGGCATCTATGTAATTTTAGCTAGGGTTTTTACAGTTATTTATTTTGCATTTTTCCTACTTATGCCTTTTTATACCAGATTTGAAAACACCAAGCCTGTTCCCAATAGAGTGATTTACAAGAAATGAATATTGCTAAGACAAC
>CAJWYZ010000215.1 GCA_913049525.1 uncultured Fidelibacterota bacterium
AAAAAAATTACTCACGTCAAATTAGATAAAGCTAAGGTAAACGAAAAGTTATCAAATATTTCAGAAGATGAAGATCTAAGAAGATATATATTATAGGAATAAAGATGAAGAGAGATTTTTTACATATTACCGATTTTACTACAGAAGAAGTTTGGGAAACTTTAGAGTTGGCTCGTTGGATAAAAAACAAATTTTATAAACGTGAAGAATATCATCCCTTCAAAGATCGAACTTTAGCAATGATTTTTGCCAAACCATCCGCTCGAACGCGAGTATCATTTGAAACGGGATTTTTTCGATTAGGTGGGCATGCCCTCTTTTTAGGGCCCAATGATATTGGAATAGGAAAGCGAGAATCCATTGCCGATATTGCACGGGTGCTCAGTAAATATAATGATATGATTATGGCTCGCCTTTTTGACCATTCCCATATACAAGAACTAGCAAAACATGCCACCGTTCCAGTTATAAATGGGCTCACTGATTTCAACCATCCCTGCCAGATTATGGCCGATATACTTACCATATTAGAGCATCGTGGCAATTTGGATGATTTAAAAATTACCTATGTGGGGGATGGAAATAATATTGTGCATTCCTGGCTGGCCTTAGCTATGCGGATACCCATGCAATTCACCATTGCCTGCCCAGAAGGGTATGATCCGGATATGGACATGGTGCATACTGCCCAAAGTGAGAAATTATCTGAAATTGAAGTATCCCATGACCCCATTGATGCTGTGAAAAATGCTGATATAATTTATACGGATGTATGGGCTTCTATGGGTCAGAAAGAGCAGGCAGAGAAGAGACGTCGAGATTTTTCAGATTTTCAGGTGAATGAAAAACTAATTTCTGCTACTGGTAAGGATACCCTTTTTATGCATTGTTTGCCAGCTGAAAGAGGAATTGAAGTTACTGATGCCGTCTGTGATGCGAATTATTCCATTATTTTTGATGAAGCTGAAAACCGAATGTTTGCCCAGAATGCGATTATGGTTAAATTGCTCAATGAAAGTTTCAGGTGAATCTAAATACTTATTAGATTCACTCTCCTCCCCCTCTATAAATTCCTCCACTCCACCTTTTTTATTATTGAATAAATACATTTAGATAGCCGATTTCAGAAAAAGGGCTATTTTTTAGTTTTTTTGGCTGCAGTCAGTCAGAAAATTAATTAAGAATTTATTGAATTTGTGGCATAGATCACATAAAATATAGTTCAATTTAGGCTATTTTTGCCAATGATATGCTGGGAAGAAGAATATAAGACTTATGATTTTTGGAAAAATGTCCTTGATATATAGGAAAAATAGTTATATTTTTAACCTACTCTTTGGATCGATTCTCTTCACATTTAGGGTTGAGATTTTCGGGGGGAGCAAAAATTTTGCAGTACTACCTACCTTGGAGGAGGGACTTCTGCACAAAAATAAACTAGTATTAAATTACTTAACTTAGGAGAAGGAAATGCTTTCATATTTCAAATTGGCGACCGCCACACTTATCACTTTAATTTCACTTAGCTTTGCTCAAGATGTCACATTGACTATCGACGGCACGAGCCTAAACTATGAATCCACAGCAGATATTTACGGCTGGCAATTTGATCATGACGGCTGTGCATCCGGTGCATCTGGAGGTGATTCTGGGGCTGCTGGTTTTATGATTTCATGTTCTGAAACTACATGTTTAGGGTTTTCCATGTCAGGAAGTTATGTTTCTTTAGGAAGTGGCACACTTGTTGACCTGGGTGGAGAATGCTCAACTCTTACCGGCTTGGTTTTTTCAGGTTCAGGTGGAACAGCGTTGGATGCAGAACTTTCTGATGGTGGTGGCGACCCTGTTTTGCCAACGGTAAGTATTTTAAGTCCTGCAGATGGCAGTTCATTTGATGATGCAACATCCGTTGATGTAGCAGTTTCCTGCACCGATTGTGATGATGATCATTACCATGCCTATTTGGATGGCGCAATGCAGGGCATGTTTTATACTGATAATTTTTCAATTGATGTTGGTTTTGGTGATCACACCCTGACTGTGGCTCTTGCTGATGGAGGCCATGCAGAATATGATCATGAAGGTTCCAGCGCAAGCGTATCATTTTCCGTTTTAGAAACATCAGCCGGCGGCTGTGATGACCCTTCTGCCTGTAATGATGGGGATCCAGATAACGACTGTGAGTATAGTAGTTGTTTAGATTGTGCAGGCGTTCCAAATGGTGGCGCTGAATATGATGAATGCGGCGTATGTGATGCTAATACTGCTAATGACTGTGTACAGGATTGTGCCGGTGAATGGGGT
>CAJWYZ010000216.1 GCA_913049525.1 uncultured Fidelibacterota bacterium
ATTTGGGTGATATAAATATCCCTACACCTGCTAACATTATGGAGGCTGCTAATAAAGCCATGCGAGATGGTAAAACGGGATATAACCCCTCGGTAGGTATTCCTCAATTACGGAATGCTTTAGCTGATTTGGCAGGATCTGAAAGGGGCGTTGCTTATAATCGTGAGAATGTGGTGATACAGCCAGGAGGTAAGCCCGTAATCCCTAAATTTATTCAGTCACTTATGAATTCGGGAGATGGCGTTCTATACCCAAATCCGGGGTACCCGATTTATGAAAGCCAAATTGAGTTTCATGGTGGTCATGCGTTACCCTACGGATTTATTTCCAACTCAGATGGGTTTAAAATTGATAGAGAAAGGGTAGAGAGTTTAATTGGATCAAATACCCGCTTATTTATCTATAATAATTATCAAAATCCAATGGGCGCAGAATCCGATATGGATGAAATGGAATGGGTTGCTGAATTGGCACAGAAGCATGATCTTTGGGTGCTCAGTGATGAGGCCTATTTTGAGATTCAGTATAGCGGAAAACCTAAAAGTATTGTGTCAATTCCAGGCATGAAAGAACGAACAGTTATACTTTATACTTTTTCAAAGACCTATGCTATGACAGGTTGGCGATTAGGTGCAGCAATTGGTCCTGGAGAATTAATGAAAGTTTTTGCAAAACTCAGCGTGAACGATGAATCCTGCACCAATCATTTTATTCAATATGGCGGTATTGAAGCCCTTACTGGAAACCAAAGTGGTGCAGAAGTTATATTAAATGAATTAAGAAGAAGAAGGGATTCTTTAGCTGATATATTAAGCCAAATGGAAGGAATTTCTTTATTTACGCCCAATTCGACTTTTTATTTATTCCCGGATGTGACAGATTTATATTGCCATATGGAAGCCCAATCCTATGAAGACTTTCGTTCAAAGATATTACGAGCAACTGGAGTTTCATTTTGTACTCGTGAGCATTTTGGGACTCCCTTGCCTAATGAAGACCGAAAATATATTCGCTTTGCCTATTCAGGAATTACGGTAGATGATATTAAGGAAGGGATGAACAGATTGAATGAATACAGGCGCTCATTTAATTCAGTAGCAGCGGTTTAAATATTCCATTAGTATCCCTCATCCTAATTTCAAGGCTATTCTTAATAAATGCATCAGATTGAAATAAAGTATAAAGGCAACCTTCGTACAGAATCGGTTCATTTAAAATCAGGGCAGAAATTAATAACCGATGCACCTGTTGATAATAAAGGGAAGGGAGAAGCATTTTCTCCAACGGATCTCACTGCCAGTGCGCTGGGAAGCTGCATGCTTACTATTATAGGGATTGCTGCTAAAAGGAGGGATATTGATATTAGTGGTGTCCGGGCAGAGATTGAAAAGGTAATGGGAACTAATCCTCGTCGCATTACGCGAATTATCATTAATATATATTTTCAGATTAAACTTGCCAAGCAGGAAAAACAATTATTTGAAAAATCAGCTTTGTCATGTCCCGTTCATCGGAGTTTGCACCCTGATACTGAAATATTGACTCAATTTCATTACTATAAATAATGCTATAATAGTAATTATCGTCCACAAATTTAAAAAGCCCATCCTCCTAGGTTGGGCCTTTATAGTATGACAGTGAAACAATTGTTTCTTCGCCTTACATACAAAATTTAGACTAAAAATATATCAGGGTGCTGTGTTATAGATCACACGTAATTAAAAATAGAAACACCAATAGGGGGCAGAGGCGTATGATATTTGGCGTGATTTGGGGATTGAATCACCCCACAAAGTTTATTTTGGAAGTATAAAAAAAGCCCCCAGATAACTGAGGGCTAAAAAGAAGGTTAAGTTAATTTAACAACTTTATTGTTAAGTTAAGATAAGGTTGATAACCAGAATAATATCCTGGATATTGATGCTTCCGTCTCCATTGAGGTCTGCCAAGGCATTTTCATCTTCTACACCTAAAATCATATTAATAATCACAATCACATCTAGGATGTTGATGATACCGTCCATATTTACATCTCCAGGTGTTCCTTCAGATTCCATATATGCAGGCGGGAAGGTAATATCATCCACCCAGGCTGCATCTTCACATTCTGTATTGTCACAGTCTGTACTGCCGCCGCCGCCATCTTTCACATAGGTCCATCTAAATGTATGTTCACCCTCTGTCACATCATAACTTACATTGGTCCAGGGTGATCCGCCGGATGTAGTGCTTTGATATTGCCCCTTCAGGGTATTATCAATATAAAACTCCAAACCATCATAAAAA
>CAJWYZ010000217.1 GCA_913049525.1 uncultured Fidelibacterota bacterium
GATCACGTTATTTGAGAGATTGCGGATTTAATCAATATGAAATCTCTCATTTTGCAAATAAGGGAATGGAATGCCGTCAAAATATTCATTATTGGAAACGAGACCCCTACTTGGCATTTGGTCCATCGGCACATGGGTTTGATGGTGAAAAACGATATTGGAATGTGGCTTCTCTGGAAAAGTATAGTGAAATCCTTTCCCAAGATATTTTACCCATTTATGATAGCGAAGTCCTTTCTTCTAAAGGTATCTTAAATGAAATTGTAATTAATGGTCTGCGAACTAATTTAGGTGTTCCAACATCCTGTTTTGATAACTTAGGCGTTGTATCAATCCAAAAATGGGAACGCTATTTAGAACGAGAAAATGGTTCCCTAGTATTAAAACCGGAATACTTCCATTTGGCCGATGAAATTGCCGCAGATTTGATGATTTGATAATCTGAGAACATCCACGTTATTTTTATCATCCATTATTCCAACAAATATCAATTAAACTATACCTTCAAAACAGCCCCTTCAACAAGCCAGAAAGCATGTTGGACAACCATTCAAATAAGCTGTAATTTTCAGCATCATGACAGAGACAATTACTGAACCAATCAGGTTAACGCAATTTTCACCCGGTGCTGGCTGAGCTTGTAAGCTGAGTCCGTCGGACCTTGCCCAGGTGCTGGGTAATTTGAAAGTTGATCTGCCTGAAGATACTATTGGATTTGAATCGTCTGAGGATTGTGCAGTATTTCCTTTGGATGAAAATCATTATCTCATCCAATCTGTGGACTTTTTCACGCCTATTGTAGATGATCCCTACACATTTGGGCAGATTGCAGCAGCCAATTCCTTATCGGATATTTATGCTATGGGAGGCATGCCTCTCCATGCCCTGAATATTGCAGAATTTCCCTCTGATGATTTGCCACTGGAAATTCTCACCGAAATTATGCAGGGTGGGTTGGAAATCACCAAACAAGCCAATATCCCAATTTTGGGGGGTCATACCATAAAAGACCCTGTACCTAAATATGGCTTAGTGGTGACTGGCCGTGTGAAAAAGAAAAACCTTACCTTAAATTCTACTGCTAAGGCTGGAGATGTACTTATTTTGACAAAACCTCTGGGAAGCGGAATAATTGCCACTGCCATTAAGAAAGATAAAGCACCCAGGTCCATCATGGAAGAGGCTGTAAATGTTATGACCAATTTAAATAGCGGTGGTGCCAAAGCCATGAATGCTGTAGGTGTAAATGCATGTACCGATATTACTGGTTATGGCCTATTAGGTCATCTCTTGGAAATGTGTGAAGGAAGTAAAATATCTGCCACCATTGAATGTAATGAAATCCCCCTCATGCAGGGAGTTTTTGAACTGGCTCAAAAAGGATTCATTCCTGGAGGTACTAAACGAAATTTAGATCATGTTATACCAAATGTAAATTTCTCCAAAAATATTTCTCAAGAACAAAAATATCTCCTTGCTGATGCACAAACTTCCGGAGGACTTCTCATATCGGTGCCCAAAGATAAAGCCGAAGATCTTCAAAATTTACTAATGGAGAACCAATGCCTGTCAAGTTCAGTAATTGGACAGGTTTATAATTCGGCAGAATTTCCCATTTATGTGGATTAATATTCCTCTGTTTTAAAATTCATAATCACTAAATTTTTGTGAAACAAATTTATCTAGACAATCAGGCAACTACTCCACTCGACCCTGAAGTATTCTCCGCAATGAGTCCTTGGTTTACTGAAAAATTTGGCAATGCCTCAAGCCGAAATCATACCTATGGTTGGGAAGCTGAAGAAGCTGTTGAAATAGCTCGAGAATCTGTAGCAGCAATAATTGGTTCTCTTCCTAAAGAAATTATATTCACAAGCGGAGCCACAGAAGCCAATAATATTGCGTTGCAGGGTGCGGCAAAAAACTACCAAAACCAAGGGCGGCATATCATCACCTTAAAAACAGAGCATAAAGCGGTAATAGATGTATGCCAACACCTTTCGGAAGATGGTTTCGATATCACCTATTTACCGGTAGATAAAGATGGAATGCTTAATGTAAATAAATTTGAAGATGCAATTAGGGATGATACCATTTTTGCCTCTGTCATGCATGTGAATAATGAAATTGGCGTTATTCAACCTATTAAAGAACTCGGTGCTATTTGTAAAAATAAAAATGTCATCTTTCATGTGGACGCAGCACAATCAGTAGGGAAAATACCTCTAAATATTGATGATATGGGAATCGACTTATTGTCTATTTCGG
>CAJWYZ010000218.1 GCA_913049525.1 uncultured Fidelibacterota bacterium
CCATTTAACCCTTCAACAACAATTCCCATTGAATTGCCTGACGAATCATTTGTTGAAGTAGCAATATATAATATTTTAGGTGAAAAAATTGTTATATTGTCTGAGGGAATTAAATCTTCAGGATATCATAATATTCTTTGGAACGGAACGAATCAATTTGGACAACCAGTAAGTTCAGGAATTTATTTTGCGAGCGTTCATTTTGGACAGAAAATTTACCATCAGAAAATGATGTTGCTAAAATGAGTAAACGAATTGCATATATAAGCATTTTATTGGTTTGGGGGTGTAATTCTCTTATTGAAAAGTCAGTACCCTTAGATGGTGAATTCTATATTCAGGATGGCTGGTTGGCTTTCTCCTCATCAAAATATGAGGAAGCGGATAAACATTTTAATACTGCAATAGAGACCAATGATAGTGGTTCTGTTTTTCATTTTCTTTCTTTAGTCGGGTTAGGTTGGACAAATATTTATAAAGCTCAGATGATAGAGGAAACTTCCAGTAATGGATATGTTAATAATGCAGGAGAAAATTTAAATGCTGCTAACGATTTAATACTCAATATAAATATTGAAGAAATTACTTTTGACCTGAATGAAGATTATTTTAATGGAATAACAGATATGTATGCAGGATTAGCACTTCAACGAAGCTATTTTGCAAAACAAAAATCAGCAAATGAGAATGCATGGGAAACAACCAATGAATCATTAAGTGATACAGTTAGAATTTTATATGAAGAGAGCATTGATTTCAGCATTCAATTAGAAAGTGATTATATTTTTCAACACGATGTAAAACTAACCTATAATGACATTCTGGTATTAAGAACAGAAAACTATCTCATTTTAGGTAATATTGAAGAAGCTATTTTATCTTTTAATCAAATAGATTTTGACCAACTGGGTTTTGAAGTGAATGAAGCATGTGAACAGGGAGTTGATTTTGATTCTTCTAAATTAATTGAATGTCTTTGCATAGTTTCTCATAATGGATTCTGTCCATTTGGGGATTTAAATGATTAACAAACTGTTACAGAAAGATACAAGTATAGAGAAGAAAACATATTGTATATTACTTTGAGGATAGCTTTGAGAAAAAGAGGAGAAGGAACTTGAAATATTTACTGACATATTTATTATTTATTGCACCGCTGTTTTCGACAGACAAAAATGGCGTTGAACTTCCTATCGGTTTAACCGAAGAGGAAAAGGGGAAAATGTACCTCATTGAAGAAATGAGCCGTTCTACTGATCCGCCTCCAACGCCCATTCGGAATATTTCTGAATTTGAACGCATGCAGGGGGTTCTTATCCGCTATCCGTTTGGAATTTCAACTTCTATCATAAAAGAGATGGCAGAGGATGTAATTGTATATTGCCTGGTTTCTTCCGGTTCACAAAATTCGGCTAACAATTCCATGAATAATGCGGGTGTCAATATGGATAATGTTGAATATATCATCGGATCTACGGATAGTTATTGGACACGGGATTACGGCCCATGGTGGGTGGTAGACGGGAATCGGGATATCAGTGTGGTAGATTTTACCTATAACCGCCCCCGACCAAATGACAACCAGGCACCATCCAAAATGGCAAATCACCTGAATGCTCCATATTTTGCCTCTGATGTTATTACAGCAGGCGGGAATTATATGACAGATGGTTATGGTATTTCTGCATCTTCAGATCTAATATTTGAAGAAAACAGCATGAGCGATGCACAGGTACTTGCAACTTTTGAAGAATATTATGGTGTACATACATATCATGCTATAGATGATCCTAATAATACCTATATCGATCATATTGACTGCTGGGGAAAATATCTCTCACCACATAAGGTGTTAATCCGCGAAGTGCCCACTTGGCACGCTCAGTATGATGAAATCGAAGAAGTAGCAGACTATTTTGCCAATACCATGACGATTTATGGTAAGCCCTGGGAAGTGTATAGGGTATATACCGGTTCAAATCAACCATACACCAATTCAATTATTTTAAATAATAAGGTACTTGTTCCTATTGTGAACAATTCATACGATGATGATGCTCTTGCATCATATGCAGAGGCACTTCCCGGTTATGAAATATTGGGGTTTACAGGTTCCTGGGAATCCACCGATGCCCTCCACTGCCGTGCAAAGGGAATACCAGATCTTGAAATGCTGCAGATTTTCCATAATCCTATTGATGATCAGGATGAAGCTCAAGACAGCTATATGGTGGATGCCATCATTGATGATCTGAGCGAAGCCGG
>CAJWYZ010000219.1 GCA_913049525.1 uncultured Fidelibacterota bacterium
GGAAAAATGGATGAATGGCAGGAATTCTATGAACGGGTATTTGGATTTACCACATTTGTACGATTCGATGAAACGGATATAAGCACCCAGTATTCTGCATTAAAATCCGTGGTGGTTCGCTCCAAAAATTGGAAAATTAAAATGCCAATCAATGAACCAGCTACAGGCATCAAAAAATCACAAATTGAAGAATACCTAGATTTCAATGAAGGTCCCGGCGTGCAGCATATTGCAATTTTAACGGATGATATCATCAAATCAATTACTGCGCTTCGAAAAAATGGGGTAGATTTTTTGGATGTCCCTGATACCTATTATGATGATTTAGAAGATAGAGTGGGGCCCCTTGATGAAGATATGGCAGTATTAAAAAAAATGAAAGTTTTAGTGGATCGAGATGAAGAGGGCTATCTCCTTCAATTGTTTACAAAGCCTTTAGAAGATCGCCCTACTCTCTTTATTGAGATCATACAGCGCAAGGGCTCTCGTGGATTTGGGCAGGGTAATTTCCAGGCACTATTTGAATCTATTGAACGAGAACAAGCATTGAGGGGAAATCTTTAATTATTAATTAGTAACTGTCATGCCAATTTATAACAAACAAGGAAAAATTCCAGCAAAACGACATACCGCCTTTACAAAAGAAGATGGTAGTATTTATTATGAAGAATTGGTGAGCAGGGAAGGGTTTTCCAGCATTTATAGCAATCTCTATCATATGCAGCGGCCAACCAAAATTTCAAAAGTAGGTGAGCTTATTAAACATGAATTAGTCAAAGCAGAAACTAAGCATAGAGCTCGGCATATTATCACTTCTAAATTAGATACTGCTGGTGACGCCATTTCTGCCCGAATCCCTCTATTCTTTAATTCAGATATTATCATTTCAGTTGCCACTGTTTCGGCAAACATGGATTACAGTTATAGGAATGGTAGTGCGGATGAACTTTTCTATATTCAATATGGAGAAGGGAATCTTGATACTAATTTTGGGAGGCTCCCTGTAAAGGCTGGTGATTATGTGGTCATCCCCCGAGGGGTAATTTGGCAAATGAATCCCAAGGGTACTATTCGGATGTTGGTCATAGAGTCAGCGGAACCAGTTGAAACACCCAGCCGTTACCGCAACCGATTTGGGCAATTACTGGAGCATTCCCCATTTTGTGAGCGGGACATTCAAGTTCCGGAATTACAAGAACCCATTACCAATAATAATGAGTGTCTAGTGAAAGTAAAAACACTGGATGGAATTCAGGAATATACCTATGCCCATCATCCTTGTGATGTGGTAGGGTGGGATGGCTATTACTTCCCCTGGAAAATGAGTATCCATGATTTTGAACCCATTGTAGGTAGCATTCATCAACCCCCAACAGTTCACCAGACATTTCAAGCGCAGGGATTTGTAATTTGTTCTTTTGTACCTCGCTTATTTGACTTCCATCCCGATTCCATTCCTGCGCCTTATCCCCATTCTAATGTGGATTCTGATGAAGTCATCTATTATTCCAGAGGAGATTTCATGAGCCGGCAGGGAATTCAAAAAGAATCCATCACCCTACACCCTATGGGTTTACCCCACGGTCCACAGCCAGGGAAATATCAAAGTTCTATTGGTAAGAAGAAAACCAACGAATTGGCCGTGATGATTGACACTTTTAAGCCACTTGATGTAACGAAATCAGCCTTGGAAATTGATGATGCAGATTATCCATTAAGTTGGTCAGATTAATAAATTTATAAAGTAATAATAACAGGGAATTAAATGAAACTTATCAGTTATAAAGAAAATAAAAATATAAAATTAGGGGCATTTGAAGAGGGAAAAATCTATGATTTGTATGCAATAGATTCCAATATTGCAGATAATATGTTGAAATTTCTCCAAGGTGGAGAGGGGCAGCTACAGTTGGCGAGGGTAGCAGTAGAAAGTGGAAACCCTATACTATCAGAAGAAGATGTTGAATTAATTTCCCCTGTTCCTAATCCGCCATCGGTACGGGATGCTTATGCCTTTCGTCAGCATGTGGCTACCGCCCGGCGAAACCGTGGATTGGAAATGATCCCTGAGTTTGACGAAATCCCCATTTTTTATTTCACCAATCACCATGCGGTATTTGGTGAGGGAAATTTCCCTGTTTTGCAGCGACATACCGAAAAACTGGACTTTGAATTAGAATGCGCAGCAGTTATTGGTAAAGGGGGTAGAAATATATCTACATCTGATGCTGACGATTATATTGCAGGATTTATGATAA
>CAJWYZ010000220.1 GCA_913049525.1 uncultured Fidelibacterota bacterium
TGTATCTCTTCCAAAATAATTTTCTATTGGTCGTTTATTAACAATAAATGTTCCCTTTCCAATAGCCATTTGAACACGGGCTATAGATGATTTACGTCGTCCTATTGCTGACCAACTTTCACTCTTTTTTGGCATTTATATTCCTTAAATTAAAATGTAATAGTTTGAGGTTGTTGTGCAGCATGAGGATGCAATTCACCCGGATATACTTTCAGCTGAGTCAACAGTTTTCTTCCCAAACGATTATGAGGAAGCATTCCCTTCACTGCATTTGTAATAATTCTTTCAGGATAATCCTGACGCACTTTCTTTAAATTGACTTGTGTAATACCTCCCGGAAAACCTGAGTGACGAAAATAGGTTTTAGTCTTTTCTTTCTTTCCAGTTACTTTTACTTTTTCAGCGTTTATAACTATAACAAAATCTCCCATATCCATATGAGGTGTGAAAAAGGGTTTCTTCTTCCCTCGTAGAATCTGTGCGATTTCACTGGCAAGCCTTCCTAGAGTCTGATTTTCTGCATCAACAATAAACCAGTCACGGTTTATTTCATTAACACGTATTGATGTAGTTTTCATTAATTATCCTTAAATATGAAATATTAGATTATACTGGCAATTACAGCCTATAAAATTAGGAGAAATTATTTTACTTTGTCAAGATTTAATCGAATAGAGTTCCGAAGGATATTTTGCCAGAAATTGCTACCTCTACTTTCCCTCTGAATTCCATTCCGAACATAGGACTGTTTTTTGATCGGGATTGAATATCAGATTCTCTGAACTTCCATTTCTTTTTTGGATCTATAATCACGACTTCAGCCTTCTTCCCAATTTGAAAAGGTACAATTTCCCACCCCATTACAACTGCTGGGCCTTTCGTAAACCACTGAATAATCTGTTCGGAAGAAACACCTGCCTGAGTAAGTAAAGTATGGCATAAACCAAATGCTGACTCTAAACCAATCATCCCACATGGAGCATGAATAAAATCCATTTCTTTTTCTTCAATGGTATGTGGGGCATGATCTGTAGCAATACAATCAATAGTTCCATCTATTAAACCTTCTATTAACGCTTCCCTATCTGAATGTGTTCTAAGAGGTGGGGAAACTTTTAAATGTGTATTATAGTTAATCAGTTTTTCTTCCGTAAGACCAAGATGATGAGGGGTTACCTCTGCTGATACATCTACTCCATTTTTTTTATATTCTCGAATCAGATCAACCGATCTCTTGGTAGAAACATGTGGTACATGAATTCTGCCACCACAATAATCAGCAATTTCCAGATCCCTGTGAACCATCACAGATTCCGATATGTCCGGGTTTCCAGGAAGGCCAAGTCGAGTTGATAGAGTACTTTCATTCATTACTCCATCATTCCTCAAATGAATATCCTCGGCATGATTTATAACTGGAATCCCATATTTCTTCGCATACTCAAGGGCATACCGTAAAACTTGACCATTTTGTACAGGCAATCCATCATCGGAAATGGCAACAGCGCCGGCTTTCACCATCTCACCAACTTCTGTAAGTTCCATCCCCTTTTGACCAATGGTAATAGCACCGATAGGAAATATATCTACAGGTAAATCAATCGACTTCTCTAAAATAAACCGTATAGATTCAGGTGTATCCAGTGGCGGATCAGTATTGGGCATGACACATACTCGGGTAAATCCACCAGCAAATGCAGCCTGAGCACCAGTAGCTAATGTTTCTTTGTCTTCCCGTCCTGGCTCACGAAAGTGGGCATGAATATCAATAAAACCAGGAGCAATAATTTTTCCTTTACAGTCTACCCTTTTCATTTTATTAGATGGATTAATTTTCCCCGCTTTAGTTATCAACCCATTCTGAATTAAAATAGAACCTTTTATCTTTTTATTATTATAGGGATCATAAATAGTACCTCCCTCAAGGAGTATGGATTGATTTAATTTATTAATCAATTTTCTATTCCTTCATCTGGGCCCATTAAAAGATATAAAATACTCATACGAATAGCTACACCATTTAACACCTGATCCAGGATAATGGCTTGATCTCCATCGGCTACGGAGCTGTCAATTTCTACTCCTCTATTCATTGGTCCCGGATGCATAATAATTATTTCCTTCTTATGATTTTCTAGTCGCTCCTGTGTAATACCAAAAAAATCTCTATATTCTCGAATGGATGGAATAATACCAACACCCATCCTTTCTCTCTGGATTCGAAGAATATTTAGAGCATCAGCCCATTCTA
>CAJWYZ010000221.1 GCA_913049525.1 uncultured Fidelibacterota bacterium
TAATGGAATCAATCATAAAACGTCAGCCTGATTATTTTCATTCAGAAAAACGTAGGCTGCAGCCAATGATTTTAAAGGACATTGCAAATGATATTGAGATGGATATTTCAACGGTTAGTCGAGTGACAAACGGGAAATATGTTCAACTGCCATGGGAAATAAAAGAATTGAAGACTTTTTTCTCCGAGGGAATTAAAACTGATGCAGGAGACGATGTTTCTAATACCCAGGTAAAAACCCGCCTGAAAGAAATGATTGATAATGAAGATAAACAAAACCCCATTGGGGATGAGGAATTGACGAATAGATTGAAGGATGAAGGGTATAAAATTGCCCGGCGTACTATCACCAAATATCGAGAACAGTTGAAATTTCCAACTGCCAGATTAAGGAGAAAAATTTAAAATTATGGAACCATTTACTGTTAGAAGCACAACCATTTTAGGCGTGAGAGTAGGGAAAAAAATTGCCCTGGGAGGCGATGGCCAGGTGACTATGGGAGATATGCAGATGAAGTCTAAAGCTGTTAAGGTGAGGAGCTTCTGTGACGGAAAGGTATTGGCAGGTTTTGCAGGTGCAGTTGCCGATGCCATGGCATTATTTGAAAAATTTGAGGGGAAATTGACCGAAGTTAACGGAAATCTTCAAAAGGCTGTGGTGGAAATGGCTAAAGATTGGCGAACCGATAAAGTATTAAAAGACCTGGATGCATTGCTTGCAATTATGGACCATAAATCCGCCTATCTCCTTTCCGGCTCAGGTGATGTCATTGAACCTGATGACCTGATTATCTCTATTGGCAGTGGTTCTGGCTATGCCGTTGCGGCGTCTCGTGCTTATCTTGATGCTGGTGAAAAAGATCCTGCTGTAATTGTAAAGAAAGCATTAAAAATCACAGCTGATCTGTGCATATACACAAATGATAATATTACTATTTTAACAGCATGAAAGAATTAACCCCCAGAAAAATTGTTAAAGAGCTGGACAAATATATTGTTGGCCAGACGCAGGCAAAAAAATCAGTTGCCATTGCCCTGAGAAACCGGTGGCGTCGCCAACAGGTTGAAAAACCCCTGAGGGAGGAAATCAGTCCTAATAACATCATCCTTATTGGTTCAACAGGTGTGGGTAAAACAGAGATATCTCGACGATTAGCAACCTTGGTAAATGCCCCCTTTGTAAAAGTAGAAGCATCTAAATTTACAGAAGTTGGCTATGTAGGAAGGGACGTTGAATCCATGGTGCGGGACTTAGTTGAAGTTTCTGTTAAACAGGTAAAAAACGACAGAGAAAAAACGGTATTGGATCGAGCGAAGATGAATGCAGATGAAAGGATTTTAGATTGCCTGTTTCCCCCAAATGACCCCTCTTCTCAATCAGAAGATGTTGTAAAAAGACAGGAACGAACCCGCACAAAGCTTCGGAAAAAATTGAAAGATGGGGAATATGAGGACAAGGTAATTAAAATTAAGGTTAAAGCATCTCCAATGCCATTTATGCAGGTTATGGGGCCTATTGGAATGGATGATATGACGGGAAATATTCAGGATATGTTGTCCAATGTGTTGCCTAAACAGGATAAATCTCAGCGATTAAATGTGGAAGACGCACGGGAAATATTTATTAAAGAAGAAGCAGAAAAATTAATCGATATGGATGATGTGGTAAAAACAGCACTCACTCAATCTGAGCAGAATGGAATAATTTTTCTTGATGAAATTGATAAAATTGCAGGATCGGATGGGCAAGGTGGCCCAGATGTTTCAAGAGAAGGTGTGCAAAGAGATATTCTCCCAATTGTTGAGGGGAGCACGGTAAGTACAAAATATGGTCAGGTTAAAACAGACCATGTGCTTTTTATCGCTGCGGGGGCTTTTCATGTAAGCAAGCCTTCTGATCTCATTCCTGAGCTGCAAGGTCGGTTTCCCATTCGGGTTGAAATGAATAATCTCACCAAAGCTGATTTTGTAAAAATTCTTACTAAGCCAAAAAATGCGCTTATAATTCAATATATAGCCCTGCTGAATGCTGAAGGGGTAAAATTAGAATTTTTAAAAGATGCCATCCAGGAAATTGCCGCTATTGCGACAGAACTCAATGATAAGATGGAAAATATTGGTGCCAGAAGATTGCACACGGTAATGACCAGTCTATTGGAAGATATACTCTTCCAACTCCCTGATAAAAAAATTACTCACGTCAAATTAGATAAAGCGAAGGTAAACGAAAAGTTATCAAATAT
>CAJWYZ010000222.1 GCA_913049525.1 uncultured Fidelibacterota bacterium
CCAATGTTGGTTCCGCAAAACCGGTTCTTGTGTAAACAGGAGCCATGGTAGAAAGACCATATATCAGAGAGAGCATTAAAGAGGTTACAGGCTTAAACCCAAGATGCCCTGAAATAGCAAAAACAAACAATACAGTAAAAGCAGATATGAAAGGATTATAGAATGATGCAAAGAGTATTGTTATAAAATCATGAGGAATATTCTTAAGGAATGATGCCACTATATGACCGAGAGCATAAAAAAAAGACAATGGAAACGCAACTCCAAGACAACTGCGCGCAGAATATGTCCCCCCGTTCCTACCTTCAATCCCCACACCAGATTTATAGTTCAACTGATCTGGATCATGGGGCCTATCATGAAGTTGGAAGTCTCTATCAAGGACAATACTCTCAGCCGTCAGATATTCTTCATATCCATCTCCACCATAATGCCCTATGGAAAAGAATGAATACAGGCTGGCAAAGAACAAAAACAAATATAACAATATTTTTCTATGGTTCAGGGTATTCTATCCTTTCAAACCTCACAACTTATTTATTAAGTATTTTCTTGTATTGGTCTATATACCTATCGCAGATAATATCCCAACCAAAATGACCAAGAGTATACTTCTTCGCTTTCTCACCAAACTTCTGCTTTGAATCTTTATTTCTAAGAAAATAAAGGAGATTATCAATAAACAATCCTTCATTACCCTCCTCAATTAACATACCATTCTCATTATTGTGTACAGCCTCACCTATGCCATCTACACCATAAGCAACTATAGGCAATTCCCTGACCGATGACTCCAGCGCAACTACCCCAAAACCTTCCGCATCACCCTCTACTCTTATATTTGGCATAACAAACACGTCAGCTATACTGAATAGCGCTTTATAAATACAAGAGTTATGCTTAACAGAACCTGTCAAACAAACCTTATCTTCCAGCCCAAACTTTTTAATAGACTGTGCTATCCTTATTTTCTCCGGCCCATCGCCTACTACTAAAAATACAGCATTTCCCACATCACTAATTATTTTCACGAATATCCTGTCTATGAATTCTTTTATTCCTTTCTTAGCAACTAAGCGAGAAACAGAAAGAATTATCTTTTTATCTTTTAATGTTATTCCATAAGCCGCTTCAATTTCAGATATAGCTTGCTCCCTGTCTAGACTCAACTCATCAGCCTCATTTACAGATATACCATTAGGGATAACTTCCAATTTCTCATTACAAAGACCTCTTAAGCGAAGTCTTTGCTTAAGATAATCACTAACACAGATTATCTTGTTCAATTTCTTGGCAGAACCAATTATAAAGAAATTATAAAGCAAACCCCGATATGCAGAATCCCTTCCATGTGATACAGCCAAAACTGGCTTGTTAAATAATAGTTTGAGTAATACCCCCAATGGAGAAAGCACTAAATCGCCTAGTTGAATAATATCTATTTTTCTACTAGTCAATTGTATAATTGATTTTATTGCAGCATATATAATAAAAAAGGGTAAGAATAATTGTGAAGAACCCCACGATATCAACAAAACATCACTTTTTCTTGATAATGCTTTATGGAAGAAATAGCTCTGGGTTTGCATGCCCCCTATGGAGGGAGGAAATTTTCTGGTAATGTACAACACCTTCATATCTATTACATGTCTATCTCAACAATATTCCCAATCTGCACAAAATTTATTTTTTGGAAGTAATAATCACCAGGAAAAGTAAATCTCTCCCCAATCATTTGCTTTCAGTCTCTTAGTAAACCTATTGTTTACTTGCAACTACAAGTATAGAACCTGCACCTGCCCATCTTAAAATTTTTTCCAATAAATTACCTGCAAAAACGGCCAGTTTATTCTCACCATCATAGCTATCCTTATTTCTAAAAATGCTGCAAAATTCCACAAGGCTGAATATATGGTCCACCGGTATAACCTTCTCTATAACAAACCCACTCCCTGATATTACATCTTCCAATTCACCCACCTTGAAATATTTCTGATAATAGCAAACCCTGGGAGGCTTATTGAATATATTACGTATAATCGAGTTGTTTTTTATATAATCTAAAGGCGCTTTCATCTTCAAAAATATGTTCTTGTATGGAACGGTCAGTATCAGCTTTCCTTCAGGCTTTAAAACTCTATAAGCCTCATTCAGCACACCGTCAGGGCCCTCTG
>CAJWYZ010000223.1 GCA_913049525.1 uncultured Fidelibacterota bacterium
TACTTGTTGGATGAGAGGTCAATTACGAGAAAAAGATGGTGAAGTTTTACCAGAGATAGAATACATGTTTGAATCATTAGAAGCCAACGATATTAATAAATTTATTAAAGTTAAGTTACATGCAAGAAATACCAAATGATGTAGTATTATTGACTGATGTTAATCACAATGTAGGGTATGCAAAATACGCAGGCACTTGGCGTATAGCCACGGAATTACGCAGATTAAATGCGAATGTAAAAATAATCGAGTGTTTTACTAGTTTTACAGAGCAACAAGTATTAACACTTATCGACCTATATGTGTGCAAGCAAACCAAATTTGTTGGTATATCAACAACATTGTTACACGGAGAATTTTTTCTTGGTTTCCGCAACAACTTTTTCGCAGAAATAAAATCTGCGATCCATAAAAAAAATCCAAACTGTAAATTGGTGTTAGGTGGTAGTAGGGTCAACGACTTTTTAAATGTTCCAGGAGTAGATATTTATGTAGCAGGCAAAGCAGATATTTCTGTAAAACAACTGTATCAATCCTTGTGTTCAAATACATCTATGCCAGAACGAATATTAAATACTGATTATCCTGTTTCAAGTGATTATTTTTCATCCACAACAATTAAATTCACCCACACAGATGATATAACTTGGGGAGAAAGCCTACCATTAGAAATTGCAAGAGGATGTATATTTAAATGTTCGTTCTGCCAATATGATTTAATTGGCAAACGCAAAGGTGATTATATCAAAGATCCTGAAACTTTGAAAAACGAGTTGATATACAATTGGGAAACATTTGGCACTACTGATTATTTGTTTACAGATGAACTAATAAATGAAAGCAAAGAGAAAGTAGATTTACTACATTCTATATTCACCAAACTACCATTTAAAATTAGTTGGAGTGCTTATGCTAGGCTCGACCTATTTTATGCCTACCGTGATATGAGAGATAAATTATTAGAAATGGGAGCCGCAGGTTTGGTATTTGGCATAGAAACATTAGATGAAACTGCTGGCAAACTGGTAAAAAAAGGTCTAGGTAAAAATAGAATATTCGAAACATTAGATCATCTTAGTGAAACATACAATGGTCAAGTAGTAATGAGTAGCAACTTTATAATAGGATTGCCAACAGAGACAAAAAGCAGTTTATATCAAACTTTCGAATGGTTAAATTCAGAAGATTGCCCATTGGATGTATTCAGTTTTACTCCATTAAATTTGCGGAACGCAGACGACGGTAGACAAATGAATGAAATTAGTTTAAACCCTGATAAGTTTGGGTATTCATCTGTCGGCACCGAAGGAAACAAGTTGATATGGGAAAACGAAAATATAAGTTATAACGAATCACTTGAAATATTAAATCATTTTCGAAATGAAAATAAATTTTCTAAAAAGGCTCACCTTGGTAGCGGCAATATGCTAGGAAGAATTAAAAATCTTGGATTCACCATAGAAGATACAAAAAAGCAATTCTTTGAACCGGATAATACTGTTGATTGGCAAGCAATGACTAATAAGTTAATTACTAAAAAAATCAATAAATATATTACAAGAGAAAATATATAAAATGTCTAATATAAAAGCATTACCATTTAAATTTGATATAGAAAAAATTAAAGAAGCACTTAATTTTATAATCAATAATTATGGAGATTATTTTTATGAATTTTCATTTCGAAAATCTTGGGGTATAGAAGATAATATTTTACAATCATTAAATTTAATGGGTGTTAAAGGATCATATGTTGGAGTACATGATACTAGAGAAAAAGATTATTTAGAAAATGGAATATTTACTAAATCATTTAATAGAGGTAAAAATACTTATATAAATGAAATTTTAAATACACTTTCTTCAATGTATACTATTGGTCGAATTATAATATATAAAATAGGACCAAATTCAATATTACCAAAACATATTGATAGTCATCCTAAAATTTTATTACCTATTATTACAAATACTAATTGTACAACCTTTTTATATAATGATGATGAAACAATTAAATCAGAATTAAATTTATTGGCTGATGGTAGTACTAATTTATTCAGTGCTAATTCAGTATTACATTCAGTATCTAATTTTGATAAAGTTAATACTGGATATCGAATGACTTTTGATGTAATTGATTATAAACCAGGTGCTATAAAA
>CAJWYZ010000224.1 GCA_913049525.1 uncultured Fidelibacterota bacterium
GAGCTTTTATCAAGTGAAACATTGGATGATATTGTACATTTTGCTGGAGGATTAACAGCGTTCTCTCAAAAAGTTATTAGAGTAGATAGACTTGAAAGTTCTACAGAATCTTCTACTACTCATCTAATAAATTTTAATACCCAACCAAGTTTCGTTCTAGAAAATGGAGATGCGATTGAAGTATATGAAATTCCAACTAGTGATCATCAAATATATATTTTTGGAAAAGTGAAAAACCCTGGATCTTTTGCTTTCGATACAGAAAAAGAAACTTTGCTTTTAGATATTTTAGAACTTGCTGGAGGTATAAAGGATGAAACTTATGTGCAAACAATATATACAGATGTTGGAGAAATAATTAGAAATCATCCGGAAACTAATTATCCGGAAATTATAGAATTTAATATTGATAAACTGATTGCTGGTGACAAAAGCGAGAATAAATCTCTACAGAATTGGGATATTATATTAATTCGGGAAAATCCGAATTATACTTCACCCGCAAAGGTTTCACTTATGGGCGAAGTAAATGTGCCAGGAATTTATACCCTGCAAAAAAGATGGGAAAACTTAGATGATATGATACAGCGAGCAGGAGGGTTCACTGATCAAGCTTTTCATGACGGAATCCAATTATACAGAAAGAATAGTCAAGTTGCATTAAATGATTTTAAGATAATCTTATTGGATGGAGATAGTTTAATGGTACCAGAACATCCTGGTATTGTAGAAGTTCTCGGGGAAGTGAACCGCTCAGGATATATACAATATGATAAAAAGAAAAACCTTGACAATTATATTGAAAATGCAGGAGGATTTACTGAATATTCGGATAAAAATAATATAACTATTATTTACGCAAATGGGGATGTGAGTATTAAAAAACATTTTAGAAATCCTAAAATAACTGAGGGCGCAACAATCATTGTTAACAAAAAAGAAGAAACAGAACCATTTACCCTAAGTGATTTTGCTACTAATATGGCAAGTCTAATAACATCCATAGCTACATTAATTCTCCTTATAAATAATTGATTTGGCATCTTTTTATTGGATGAATTAATCTTATAAACGGAGAGTTAGGGGACCTAAAATATTGCAGTTCATAGACTTAAAGCGCCAATATTCCATAATTAAACCCCAAATTGATTTAGCAATTAATAAAGTACTGAATCATGGTCAATATATTCATGGTCCTGAAGTATTTAAATTAGAAGCTGAACTGGCAGTTTATGCAGGTACAAAATATTGCGTAACCTGTGCCTCAGGAACAGATGCGTTACTCATGTCACTATTGGCGAAAGGAATTGGTCGAGGAGATGCAGTTTTTACAACTCCTTTTACTTTTATCGCCACTGCCGAAGTCATCCAGCTTTTAGGTGCCACTCCTATTTTTGTTGATATACTTGACAATACATTTAATATAGATCCAGAAAAATTAGAAATTGCAATTCAAATTTGCAATTCAAAGGGCAAACTCATTCCTAGAGCTGTTATTCCCGTAGATATATTTGGACTTCCGGCTGATTATGAAATGATTGAAAAAATTGGGAATAAGTTTGATTTATGTATTATTGAAGATGCAGCACAAAGCTTTGGGGGAAGAATAAAAAATAAAAAAGCATGCTCCTTTGGTGATATTGGTACCACCTCATTTTTCCCAGCCAAACCATTGGGAGGATATGGTGATGGCGGGGCTATTTTTACAAATGACTCTGAAATAGCTGAAAAATTAATTTCAATTCGAAATCATGGACAGGGAAAATCGAAATATGATAATATTCGCATCGGATTAAATGGTAGATTAGATACCCTCCAAGCAGCTATTCTTCTTGAAAAGATGAAGATATTTCCAAAGGAATTAGGACAGCGTAATGCTATTGCAAAAAAATATTCTCAAAATTTGAATCAGTATTTCACATGCCAACATGTTCCGGGAGGGTATGAATCTGCCTGGGCTCAGTATTCCGTTTTAGCAGCAAGTACCAAACAGAGGTCTATTTGCATGAAAAAATTAAGAGATGCTGAAATTCCAACAGCTATCTATTACCCAAAACCCTTGCATCTACAGGATGCTTTTAATGATTTAAATTATTCTGCAGGAAATTTTACTGTAGCTGAATCTATTTCTCAGAGGATATTTAGCTTACCTATGCATC
>CAJWYZ010000225.1 GCA_913049525.1 uncultured Fidelibacterota bacterium
GCTCCAGAAAATGGAATTGTTTTAGAAAGTTCAGAAAAATATTTGGAATTTACTTTTGATTTTCTCATGTTCCAAGAAAATGAGCGTGTATTAGGTAAAAAAACGGCAAAACGATTCCAGTATGAATGGCCAATAAGATTAGACTATTTAGATACAATTGATGGCGGAAACTTATCTACTCAATGTCATCCCAGACCAGATTTTATACGTAAGAATTTTGGAGAAACTATTACACAAGATGAAACTTATTACATTTCTGTAGCGAAGGAAGGTGCTCGTGTTTATCTAGGGCTTAAAGAATCAAGTGATCCTCATGAATTCAAACAAGCACTTATTGATTCTCATCAAAATGGGAATGAAGTGGATATTGATAAATATGTGCATTCCATCGAAGTCGATCCACATGACCTGATCTTAATTCCAAACGGCACTGTACATTGCAGCGGTGAGGGTAACCTTGTATTAGAAATTAGTGCAACCCCTTACATTTTTACTTTTAAGATCTATGACTATTTACGTCGAGATCTAAATGGAAATTTGAGGCATTTAAATATTGAACGGGCATTTGAAAACATACGATTGGAGCATACAGAACACTTTATCAATAACAATTATATCTCAAAACCAAAATTGATTTCTGAAGGAAATGGATGGAAAGATTATGAATTATACAATCGACCAGAAACTTTTTATAACATCCACAGAATTGAATTTGACAAGGAATTTTCTTTACATCTTAAGAATCGTGCCTTTGCAATGAATCTTGTAGAAGGAAGAGAGATCAAAATTGAAACTGGGGGTGGTCATTTTGCAAGATTAGCATTATATGAAACTATCATAATCCCTGAAGCAGCTAAAACAATCAAAGTAAAAAATCTCTCTGATGTTCATTCAAAAATTGTTTACACCTATGTACGCCCATCCTCACTAACAACCAAATTAAATAATCCAATAAAATAATTGTTATGAAACGGATAGTTCGTTTAACAATTATTGGTTTTTGTTACTTTTTGATTTCAGGGTGTTATTTTGATGAAATAAATCAACCGGATAATGCTCAGCAAAATGAGAATATTCAAATTGAATTAAATATAATTGATCCTTTTGTACCAGAACCAAATCCCCATAAGGGAGTAATTTGTGTATTGGTGCCAACAGACTGGGAGTTCATATCAGGGAATTATTCTTTTGGAGAGAATGCAGGATCCATGGCATTTTCAGAAGAGTGGGCAGATTCAGCTGAAAACTGTTATCCAGCACAATTGATTCATGATGATATGCATTGGATTAGCATGATTTCTGATACAGGATATGCTTATGACGATCCAATTGAAATTACAATTAATATAGAATTCAGAGTTGGTTTACTAACTGGCTGTTTCCCTATAGGTTACATTGCTACTAAAGCTACACCTAATTTAATTTGTTCAGGGGTGCAATCCTGGGCACCTATTTCCTATCCCCATCCTATCCAAATTGAAACAACTGATGATTGTAACCCAATCGCAGCAGTCGCAGAAGAAGATTGGTCCGAACTTTTTCATCGCTATGAGGGTTGGACGGGTGCTGATGGTATTTATTCAATACCTTTCAATGGAAACGAACAATC
Organism: uncultured Fidelibacterota bacterium; assembly: GCA_913049525.1. Lineage (GTDB taxonomy): Bacteria > Fidelibacterota > Marinisomatia > SCGC-AAA003-L08 > D37C17 > D37C17. Next base: position 1,610 of record CAJWYZ010000225.1, read on the forward strand.
TAGTGATCTTAATAAAACATTATTTGTTTTTAGCGATACATTTATAGGAAGCGTTGACTCTACGACAGGAGAAAGACTTCCACCAACTTACCTTATTAATAATACCTATGCAGTTATGGATGGAAATACACCCATTAATGAAAATATTGATTTTTATTACCATCATGACACGGATGGGAATCCCACTACCTTATTTATTCCTAATACTGAAAACAGTCAAGAGGGAGACTGGTACTGGTTGATGGATGGAATTTCTATTAATGATCGATTTTATTTATTCGCTTTAAGAATGGACCATGGTGATGATGGACAACAGGCTTTTGCCATTGCAGGGGTTTCTCTCATTTCCTTTGACCTTACGGAAAATTATGAAATATTCAACCTTGAAGAGGCGGATACACCCCTATTTTACGAAGATCCTGAAGGTTGGAGTGTTGTGTATGGTCAAGCGATATTATCAAAATTGGCAGAATCTGGAAACCCTGACCCCGATGGATATATCTATTTTTATGGTGTAAAGGATGGGAACGGATCAA
>CAJWYZ010000226.1 GCA_913049525.1 uncultured Fidelibacterota bacterium
AGAAGTAAACTTCTTCATATTGATGTATTTTCCCCGGAATACGCCATCCACATCAAAGATGCCCAGCTTTATTTTGGTAATTCCGTCTTTTTTTAGTTTATCTAAAATAGGATGCATTTATTGCTCCGTAATTTTGTAATTAGTCATTGTTCAATAGTTATTGAAGATTAGTCAAATTTCATATTAAATGCTTTAGGACGAGTCATTTCCTGAATACCCAGGGTAGATAATGTACAGCCTTTTCCGCTGTCTTTTACACCCACCCATGGGAGGGCAGGGTCTAAGACATCACAACGATTCATATAAAAAGTGCCCGTTTCAATCTGGTTTCCGATTTCAATTGCTTTTTCTATATCTTTTGTCCAGACAGAGGCAGTGAGTCCATAAGGGCTGTCATTCATAAGCTCAATAGCATCTGCGTCAGATTGTACGGGCATAATACCCACAATAGGTCCGAATGATTCTTCCTGCATAATATCCATTTGATGGTTCACATTGGTAAGGATAGCAGGGGCTAAAAAATGACTTCCCTCAGGGACATTTCCACTATAATAATGAACATCCGCTCCTTTAGCTTCTGCATCGTTAATTTGGACAATTGCGGTTTCTACCCCGGATAATTGAGCTATGGGTCCTAAATCGGTAGTTTCTTCCATAGGATTGCCAATGTTGAGTGCATTCATATATTGAATTGCTCCAGATAAGAATGTATCAAAAAGGGTATGATGTACATAAATACGTTCTACGGCACAGCAAGACTGTCCTGCATTATAAAAGACGCCATCCATGACTGTAGGGATTACCTTGTCTACATTAGCATCTTCCCGAATATAGGCAGGATCTTTGCCCCCAAGTTCCAGCCCCGTTTCAATAAATTGATTGCCAACTGATGTCTTAACTCGCCTGCCACCAGTAACAGATCCTGTAAATGCCACATGATGAATTAACCCGGACTGAATCACCTTTTCTGTAGTGGCATGGTCCATAATGAGTGCGGTTACCAGTCCGTCTGGAGCACCGGCAAATTTGAAGGCATCCTCAAATGCTTTTCCGCATAGAGGGGTGAGTGAGCTATGTTTTATGGCAACACTGTTTCCAGCAAGAACTGCTGGTACCACCACATTTACTGCAATGAGCAGAGGGTAATTCCATGCGGCAATATCTAAAATTACACCCAGGGGCTCTCTCTTGATGAATCGCCGTAAGCCATCTGCTTCAGTTAGGGTGATATTCTTCAAGGCATCTTCTGCAAGGGTGCAGCAGACATCTGCTCGGTGAATCATTCCCGTTACTTCACTCATAGATTGGGTTATCGGTTTACCCATTTGCCAGGTGATATCGTCTGCAATACTTTTCTGGTTTTCATGAAAATAATTCATGGCATCCTTCACCAATTGAATGCGTTTAGAAATTTCAGTATGCTTCCATTCTTGTTGTGAATTCCCTGCAGTGATCAGTAGAGACTCAACTTCCTGCCATGAATGATAGGTCAGCTCCCTGAACTTTTCACCATTAAACGGATTAATTAATTCTAATCTATTTGTCATAATTATTTATAAACTTGATACACCAATAGATTTCTATCAGATATATTTTCTAAAAACCCTTCATTTAAATTATGAAGAGGAGTGTGATGGTGAGGAAAATAATCATTAATGCATATAATAACGGATTCCATAGTTATAAAATTAGATTTATTTTACAATAATAACCAATCGGGAAGACGTCAATGGAAACAGTAATCTAATTAGAAAAATCCAACAATAAATAATTTTGGTAGTATATGAAAAATAATGTATATTCCATCGACTATGCAGTAAGAAAATGAATGAATTAGAACAGGTATTGATAAAATACCTGTTTTTATTTACATCTTGAGAAATTTATAGATGTATCATTGGAAGGCGTAGTAATTAGTAAATACAACAAGTAAAGGAAATAACATGAGTGATGCAAATCAAGGAACAGTTAAGTGGTTTAATGATTCAAAAGGTTTTGGATTTATAACCCCATCAGATGGTGGAAAAGACTTATTTGTTCATATGAGTGAGATCCAGATGGAAGGGTTTAAAACCCTGAAAGATGGACAATCTGTTGAATATACACCTGGATCAAGTGAAAAAGGTCCATGTGC
>CAJWYZ010000227.1 GCA_913049525.1 uncultured Fidelibacterota bacterium
ATCCATATTCACTTCAAAATTAACATATTGAATGGGCTTATCATCCGCTATCGATGGAACAGGGAAAATACACTTTCCGTCAGCATCTGATAGTGCAAATGAACCTTTTTCATTTTCATCTATATAGCAATTCACAGGCACATTCTCTATTGGAGCGCTGTTATCATCCACTATCTTAATTCCTAATTGAATATCCCGGCTAAAACCTAGTTTCATTTCTACAGTCTCCTGATTCGGCACTAAACGAAAGCGATTGATAGAGGTATTGGCCAGTACTTTGATATAGCTGTACAGGTTGACTATTTTACCCGATCCCACCGGATATTCTTCCTGAATAGGGACATCCATATACGGGGCAATTTCATTCATGGCCTCACTTAAAAAGCTGAAGGCTTGAATATTAAATTCAGATTCTGCTTTATCCAGAAGCCCTAACGCGGTTTTCACTGCATTGCGGCGCTTTTTTTCAATGGTTTCATAATAGATGCTTTGGGAAAGCCTTGCTAACAGGTAATACCGGTTTTTACTCTCATAAGAGTCTACTATTTCAATATTAGGGAGATTATTATCAACCCGTGTTTGGACAATAGATTTTGCAAACTCATCCAGAGAAAGATTATGCTCTGTGGTTACCTTTTCAAATGAGGCAGATACATCTACAGAAATTTGAGATGCAATTTCATTCAGCGCCTTACTACGGGCTTCCTCACGAATATCACTTCCGTAATATGGTTTTTCGACACTGCCTATACCGAACCAATAGTTCTCAGCATGTGGTTGATTAGAAATCCACCCAGGTTCAGGGTGATTTGAACAAGAAAATAAAAGAAGAACTATTATGGGGACAATAACTTTCAATACGAATCACTATTCCTCTACAGGATTTTTAACTTCCCCTTTTTTCAGCTCTTTTTCAATTTCATATACCAATGCGGCAAATGTTTGGGGATCATAATTTTTCAAGATTGCACCGGGGTAGGACCACACAATGGTTCCATTTTTACCCACTAAAAATGAGGATGGAACTGCATTCACACCACCATAATCTCTCATAATTTTATTCATTTCCCGTGTACCTCCATAAAGGAGAGGATAGTCAACAGTAAATGATTTTGCAAAATTTTTAAGCTGCTTTTTATTATCAGAAACAGATATTCCCAGAATTTCCAATCCTTTTTCATGATAACTTTTATGCATTTCATTAAACTCTGGTATTTCCATTCTACAGGGGCCGCACCAGGTTGCCCAGAAATTAATAAGAACCACTTTCCCATCTAATTCACTGAGAATATACACACTGTCATTCATAGCCTTAAGCGTAAAATCCGGTGCTTTATTAATATCACCCAGCACTTTGTTTAAAGCTTCCTTTTGAGATGAACTAAACTTAATCTCTTGAGAGAATAGTAGAAAATATCCCAGAGCACCTATGAATCCAACTATAACGAATTTTATCAATTTATTTTTCAAACGAATTACCTTTCAAATTTACTCAATTAAGTGACTTCTCAAGAAAGTCTATAAATTTATTTGCATCGGGATCCATACCCGGAAATCGAGATATTTCTTCATCATCCGGGCTCAACACCACATAAAATGGAAGGGCTGCAGTACCAAATCGGGAAATTTCCATTTTTTGATTTTCACGATAATTTTCTCCACCATCAGTATAAAGCCTTAGCATTACAAATTCATTAAACAATTTCTGTACTTTTACTTCTTCAAAAACATTGGTTTCCATCCAACGGCAATTGGTACAGGTATATCCGGTAAAATCAATGAAAACTGGTTTTTTCTCTACCTTTGCAACTTCTAAAGCTTCAGGGAGATTATCTAACCAAACCATGTGTTTCTCCCCAGATTCTAACACAATATTTTGACGACTGGCATCTACAACTGGCGGGAGATATGAATCAATTAGTCCGTGTAAGGGTTGCCCAAAAAGACCTCCAGTCAAATATAGGCCGAAACTCATAAATACTATACTAAGCACCAATCTTGGAACACCAACAAATGAAATATCTGAATCATGAGGAAGTTTAATTTTCCCTATCAAATATAATCCCATCATGAATGAAATGATAACCCAGACAGCTAAAACCACCTGCTTTGTAAATATCCCCCACTGC
>CAJWYZ010000228.1 GCA_913049525.1 uncultured Fidelibacterota bacterium
GGGTTGTGATAGATTGTAAATCCGTCCATTTGTCCTCAATCCTTTCTCGGTTAAGTATAATTTGTTAACCAAAGTTAAGATGCTAATACCTGTATGAGCAAAGTGTCAAATTGGCTCATTAGTATGGCAGGGAATGTCATATGGACGGAAGTGAATTGGACGGAAGTCCACCCATACCCCCGTATCCGACCCTTGAAGTGGGTATATATAATAGGGGGTGCATACCAAGTACAGGCTCACACCTCGCTACATATCGGCTCTTAAACTTTCTGTGTAATTTTAAGTATGGCGATTGCTAATGAATCTCCAATATATCTATACCCTAATATATTAGCATTTAAAATTTGTCCATCTGAAAAAACTTCGGTGGATACAATTTTTTCACGGCCAATAACAACTCCATCTTTAGAGCTTACAGATTGAATTCCGTTTTGAGTAAAAAGCATAGAAAGTTGTTCTGCATTTTTTTCGTTTTGAAATTTGACATAATTGTCTACACTGGCCTTTATTTTTTCAAAATGAATTTCTTCAGATAAAATTGATTGAGTCAGTGCAAAAGGTTCTTTCATTTCAACATCCGAAGGTGCAATAGTTCTATGAGCTGACTCTAATAAAAATTTAATTTTTGAATCTGATAATTTATACACATTACCCCATTTTCCACTTTCAAGAATATTATTTGATTTGTCTACAATCTCAAAAGTTCCAGCACCCATAAGAATATCTTTGGATACAAGACGAGTTTCAGAAATGGTTATATTTATTTTACTGTCTTTGAGTTCGCTTCCATCAGCGAAGGTTGAAGTAAAGGAATCATTAATTTCTTTATTTCCCTCTAATGGACTTGATGGATTTGAAATAACCCTTACCGCATCCTCTAAAAACTCATTTGAAATAGCATTTGCATCGCCCAAGTTCCAATGTTTTTTGAATCTTTCTGTTGATTCATTCATTAATGTTAATGCAGCATCTTTCTTTGTGTCAGATTGTTTTTCCTTTTTCTCACATCCAATAAAAATTACAAATGCAAACAATAAACTTAAATTTAGTATTTTCTTCATTTTAAAATTAATTTCAATTAGTTAACAATATAGTGTTTTTAAATTCAATTTAATCAGTTTTAAGATTGGGCTGTGAAGTTGAGAGTCAATAAAAAAAGTTATATTTCTGTAAACCTTTTTATACCCCCTGATATTCAAAGTTGCAGAAAAATTTCATTAAAAATCTTAATGTTTTATTATCTACAAATCCAAGTAAAAGATTCTCTGAATTAAAATTTATTAATTAGTTGTTCTTTGCAATTATTAAAATATTTATTAAATTTTATTAAATCATAAACTAAAGGATTTACAAGATGAAAAAAATACTACTTATTATATTATTCTTAGGAGTTAATTCAATCTGTTTTTCTCAAGATTCAAAACTAACAAATGATGAGAAGCAGCAGATTTTAGCTGAAAGTCCATTCAACAATATTTATCCTGAATCAATACTTAAAAGTTCAGCAACTTATTTTAAAGCTCAAATGGGCTTATATAAAGAAGGAGCTATAGCTGAAAAAGAGGCTCATTTAGTAGCACTTGGAACATCGGCAGCGATTAAATGTCAATATTGTATTCCTTATCACATAGCTGAGCTAAAAAGGTTAGGAGCTTCAGAAGATGAAATAAAAACGGCAGTTCTTATAGCAGCAGATATTATGAAAATGAGTACACTGTTTTATGGGAATGAGTTTGATTTAGAGGCATTTAAAAAATTACTTAAAGGAGAGTAAAAACTAAAAACATTACTTTTTAAATCTAAACCTTTAACAAAATCGGTAAGATACTTTGGTGGTTTATTATTATTAAATGAGGTATGTGTGAGCGGTTTTAGTCTTCGTACTTCACCATAGCTTGAGCATCGTAATTATCATCACCTCTGAATGGTGAGCCGTATGGTTGCCATCCCTCTTGAAGACGCTCCCTAACCGTTTCGGTAAGACTTCTCATATTGTATTTATTATCGTCAGTCTTTTTACAAATTATATAGTTAATTATTTTCTCATTCATTTTATTCTCCTTTATTTAAGCTAGAGGCGTTTCATTCATTATTCCAATTCTTTATTTTTTTCTTGTTCTCAACTATA
>CAJWYZ010000229.1 GCA_913049525.1 uncultured Fidelibacterota bacterium
TATAGTAATTATTATTCTGTTTGGCGGCAAAAAACTACCTGAACTTGCCCGTGGTTTGGGTTTAGGATTGAGGGAGTTTAAAAAAGCCACCAGAGAAATTAAGGATGAAGTAAAATCTGTCGCTGACGATGTGGAAGATGTTGAAAAGGAAATCAAGGAATAAAATCCACTAATTCTTAATCTCTAATTTCCCCATTAATTTCTGAATTATCCTCTGGAACATTTTCCCTCAATAAGTGTTTATGATCCTCCCAGATAATAATTTTAATATAAGTAGTCAATGTTTAGATATTGCTCTTCGACAAGTTCAGAGAATATATTCATATAATTAGGTGGAATTTGGACAACCATATTATCTCCTTTTAATTTTGATTTTGCCACTCTTGGTTTTATGGTATTTCAAGAGGGGTCAAAATCAAGAAGCTACTATTCGATTTTCTAATCTTGATTTAATTCCAGAAAGTGTAATACGGAACGGAAAGATGAAAAACATGTTTTTTATTATTGGACGTCTGTTTATTATGCTCCTCATTATTTTTGCATTAGCCCGCCCTCGCTTATCCGATACTATTCGTGAGAGCAAAACTGAAATTGTGGATATCCTTTTAGTAATTGATCAATCATCCTCAATGCTTGCCCAAGATTTTAAACCGAATAGATTGGAGGCTGCGAAAGAAGTAGCTAAAAAATTTATAAAGGATCGTGAAGGAGACCGTTTGGGTCTAATTGTTTTTGCAGGAGAACCATATATTCAATGTCCCCTCACCCGGGATATTAATGTGTTATTGGAATTCACAGATAAAATTGAAATAATTGACCGGGAGCATGATGGCACGGCTATTGGTATGGCTATCGCAAATTCCATCAATCGTCTTAGAGAGAGTGATACGAAATCAAAAACCATAATTCTTCTTTCTGATGGAAGTAATAATCAGGGTGAGTTAGACCCCATTACAGCAGCTGGTCTGGCAGCAAAATTTGACATAAAAATTTATACGGTAGCAGCTGGAACACATGGTTTGGCACCATACCCGGTAACAGATGCATGGGGAAGACAGGTAATTCAAAAAGTTCAGGTTGATGTGGATGAAGAAAGTTTGAAAGAAATAGCAAATATTACAGGGGGGCAATTTTTCAGGGCTACGGATAATAAATCATTACTTAAAATTTATGAAGAGATTGATGCATTGGAACGTACTGAAATTGAAGTAAAAGAATATCAAAACTATACTGAACTTTATAGCTGGTTCACTATCCCCGCAGCCTTTGCGTCCATATTTTTTCTTTTTTTCTCACGGGGAATTTTTAACAAGCTCTTCTAATGGTACGTTATACCCATCCAGAAATGTTTTATCTATTTATCCCGTTAACAGTGGTATTGATTTGGTATGCCTATCAAGGTAAAAAAATGAGAATGGGTTTAGAAACTTTAGGCACATCCTCCATTAAAAAATTTCTTCTAAATCGTGTAAAATATTCTCGCATTCATCTGCGCTCCCGATTAATCATATTGGGGATTATTTTCATTCTACTGGCTTCGGTAGGACCACAAATTGGTATGAAATTAACTGAGCTTACTCGAGAAGGAGTAGATATTTTTATACTACTGGATACTTCAGTCAGCATGAATGCTATTGATGTAAAACCATCTCGAATTGAAAAGGCAAAATATGAATTAGGGAGACTTTTAAATAGTCTTAAAGGTGACAGGGCTGGATTAATTGCGTTTGCTGGGTCTGCACATCTTCATTGTCCGCTGACAGAAGACTATTCGGCATCCCGGTTATTTCTGAATATGATGGATACGGATCTTATTACCACTCAGGGAACAGACTTGGCAGCCGCCATCCAATTAGCGTTGGATCATGTTGAAAATAATGATGAAAAGTTCAAGGTATTTGTACTGGTTTCTGATGGAGAAGATCATCAAGGTGAAGCCATTTTGCTTGCTGAAAGTGCCAGGGAACTGGGTATTATTATCCACACATTGGGAGTGGGAACTTCTGCTGGGGGACCAATACCCATTTATGATGATGATGGAAACAGAGTGGAGTTTAAGAAAAACCGTAGCGGGCAGGTGGTTACCAGTACTTTGAATGAATCTACATTAGATGAAATTGCCCGTAT
>CAJWYZ010000230.1 GCA_913049525.1 uncultured Fidelibacterota bacterium
TTATCCATTTTCTGTTCGGTTCCCAGCTGATGGTAGTACACCTTGGCATTCTCGTTACTGGCATCCAACTCACCGCCTTCTTCAGGCTTAGGATAGCGGGAGTAGTAGAATCCATCTCCGGCCCAGGCCATCCCTGAAAATTTAATCCATTGTAAATGATCTTTTCTGTCTTCTCCTGTAGATAAATCTTTGATATAAAATTCTTTCCAGTCCGACCCGCCAATAGATTTGGCATATCCCAGTAAATTCCCCTCATGATTGAAATAGGTGCCGGAAAGTGCCACAGTGCCATCCTCCGAAAATGTATTGGGGTCTAATATGACCTTTGCTTCTCCTCTAAGCTCATCTGAAGAATACAGTGCCGATTGATTCTGCAACCCCTCATTTTTATAAAAGTAATATTTTTCTCCTCGTTTAAAAGGGGCTGAAACTTTTTCATAATCCCACATTTCAGTCAATCTTTCTTTTATGGCATTCCTTTGGGGTATGTTTTCTAAATATGTGAATGTTATTTTATTTTGGGCTTCTACCCACCGGGCCGTTTCATCGCTATTATCATCTTCCAACCAGCGATAGGGGTCGGCAACTTCGGTTCCAAAATAATTATCACTTACACTTTTATCTGTGCGGGTTTCTGGATATAGAATTGTATTTGCGTGGTTTTGATAACAACTGGATAACAGGACTATTAATAATAACCAAATTAATCTATATTTCATGTTTTCTGTTCCTGCTTTAAAAAATTATTTATATGTATTTTGGCTTCATCAAAGCCTTGGTAGGCTTGACATTGGAATTTCTCATTCCCGTTAATCATAGCTGATAGACGTTTTCCTGTAATAGGTCGATATAAACATAAAACCGGGATTTTCAACTTTTCGGCAATACCCAGTTCATATCCAACGCCCAAAGAAGGGGTGCTCACCTCTGCCACTACCACATCTGCAGATTGCAACCAGCTTAAATCGCGTTGAAATATATCATTATCTGTTCGGGAAACTTCCCCTTTTTCACTTAATTCAGTGCTTCCCACATGCTCCGTTAATACAACGCCGAACTTTTCAAGATAGTGAATAATATTAAAGTAAAATTCGGCATCTTCACGTCCTCCTCGAATTGCGCCAGCAAAATAGATTTTCATAGAGGAAATATTACCAAATAATTCGTAAGTTACTGTAACTTTTTTATTTGGAGGAATATTAAATTTTTATCATGTATAAACTATGTACTATAATCTTGATGCTGGGGATGTCATTTTCGGCGGTTGCTGTGGAAACAAGGGCTGGCAGAGACCTGGTTTACTTTTCTAGTGGAGAACTGCATCATTTAGTGGGAGAACCTGAATCAAGTGTTCGAGATTACCTGAAAAGTATCCGAGATAAACTGGGTCATGAGAATGCCCACAGGTTTCCTCTTGATTATTACAAGTATGGGAAGTATGGTACTGGCCATTTTTCCTTTCAGCAGACATATAATGGTATTCCTGTATTTGGGCGATACATCCGCGTACATATACAGGGTAGTATAATAACCAGTATCTCTTCCAATATAGATGATATTGATATTTCTGTGATCCCTGTAATAACTAAATCTGGAGCTATGGATATTATTCGCCCAAACTATATTTCTACTTCTACTTATTTAAAGTACCAAAATTTGCAAATTTATATTCATAATAGCATTCCACATCTTATTCACAGTATTGATGCTGTGAGTTTTGAAGATGCCTGGCGCTATATGGTAGATGCCCATACCGGAGATGTTGTTGACAGGTTTCCCCTAATCTATGAAGAGGGGCCTGCTATTGGCAGCGGCATCAATCTTCTCAGTGAAACTGTGGATACACTCTATGTCTATGAGGGTAGCAGCTTTACTCCTATTGGGCAGGATATTGTAACTCCCTACCTTCTATGTGAAGAATACTGTTTTGATTATGGTGACTGTGGCGGAGATAGTTATTCGGACTGTATGATTACCCCTCAGCAGGGAGATTGTGAAGATGGTTATATTTTAGACTGTGATGGGGAATGTTTTAATGACTGGTATATGCAGTTTCCTGGAGTGGGAAATGGCTTCTGCAATGACCCCTGGCTGGATTATGCCGAAGAGG
>CAJWYZ010000231.1 GCA_913049525.1 uncultured Fidelibacterota bacterium
TGGATGATCTCCGCTTGAAATTAGCGACAAATAAAGAGCACATTAAATATGACCGTCATTGTCTAAACCTTTCCCAGGATGAGATTAAGGCTAAAATGGAAGGTGAGCCTTATGTAATTCGTATGAAAGTTCCAGATGGAGAAGAGGTGGTATTCTATGATGTGGTGCGGGAACGCGTTGCCATTCAGTGTGATGAAATTGATGATCAGGTTTTAATTAAGTCAGACGGATTTCCCACATATCACTTTGCCAATGTGGTGGATGATCATCTCATGGGCATTACCCACGTCATGCGAGGAGAAGAATGGCTCCCTTCTACGCCCAAACACGTACTTCTATACCAATTTTTTAATTGGAAACTCCCTAAGTTTATTCATCTTCCTCTTCTCTTAAATCCGGATAAATCTAAACTATCCAAACGGCAAGGGGACGTCTCTGTTGAAGATTATCTGAATAAAGGATACCTGCCGGAAACACTCATAAATTTTGTGGCATTATTGGGTTGGCATCCTAAGGATGAGAAAGAACTTTTTAGCCTATCAGATTTAGAAAATGAATTTTCTGTTAAGCGGATTAATAAATCTGGTGCTGTATTTGATGTTGAAAAATTAAAATGGATGAATGGTCAATATTTAAAAAACCTGCCGATTGAAACCATAATGAAATATGCTGAGCCCGTATTTAAATCTAAAGGCTGGGATACAAAAAACACTGAAAAATTCAAGGCAGTTATTGAAAATGCACGAAAACGGGCAGACACTATCCATGAAATGATTAAACCCTCCATTCCCTTTTATGCTGAATTAGAATATTCAGATGAAGATAATAATCTATTACAAAATGAATCTTCACAAAAAGTACTCACGTATTTTTCAGAAAAGCTAACAGGTCAAATAAACTGGACAGAGGCAGAGATAAAATTATTGGTGAATGAAACCGGAGAAATAACAGGAGTGAAAGGAAAAGATCTTTATGCGCCCCTCAGGATTTCACTTTTTGGAGAGGTTCATGGACCAGATATTCCTCTGCTTATTGGTATTTTAGGTATTGATGAGACAATAATCAGAATACAAAGACATATTTGATGTCAGAAAACGAACAACAATCTAATTTTATTCGAGATATCATCGATTCAGATTTGGAATCGGGAAAGAATGATAACCGAGTTCACACCCGTTTCCCACCTGAGCCAAATGGATACCTTCATATTGGTCATGCAAAATCGATATGTCTAAATTTTGGTATTGCAGAAGATTATCCTAAGGGAAAGTGCAATCTCCGTTTTGATGATACCAATCCGGTAAAAGAAGATGAGGAGTATGTTGAATCCATCATTGAGGATGTGAAATGGCTGGGGTTTGATTTTGAAGACAGATTGTTTTTTGCATCTGATTATTTTCAACAGCTCTTTGATTATGCAGTATTATTAATCAAATCCGGCAAAGCATATGTAGATGATCAATCAGCAGACGAAATACGTGATACAAGGGGAACATTAAAAGAACCTGGAGTAGATAGCCCACATCGAAATCGCAGTGAGGAAGAAAATTTAATATTATTTAATAAAATGAAAGCTGGAGAATTCGGTAACGGTGAAAAAGTGCTACGGGCTAAAATTGATATGGCACATCCTAACCTGAATATGCGGGATCCGGTTATCTACCGCATTCTCCATGCGTCTCACCATCGAACCGGTGATGCCTGGTGCGTATACCCAATGTATGACTGGGCACATGGGCTGGAAGATTCTATTGAAGGTATTACCCATTCTATTTGCACTCTAGAATTTGAAGACCACCGCCCATTATATGACTGGTTTTTGGATCAATTAGGCGTGTATCATCCGCAACAAATTGAATTTGCCCGGCTGAATTTAAACTATACGGTAATGAGTAAGCGTAAATTAAAACTGCTGGTAGATGGAAATCATGTAGCCGGATGGGACGATCCCCGTATGCCAACTATTTCCGGACTACGGCGACGCGGGTATACACCAGAATCAATTCGGGAATTTGCCAATCGCATAGGGGTAGCTAAACGTGATGGTGTTATTGATATGGCTTTATTAGATCACTGCCTGAGGGAAGATTTAAATAAACGCGCATTGCG
>CAJWYZ010000232.1 GCA_913049525.1 uncultured Fidelibacterota bacterium
AACATGTCATTCACCATGAGCTGGTTCATGCTTTTATTAATGATTGTGTTTATGGCGGCAGTTTAAAGAATATGGTTGCAAGTTCTATTAAGGTGCAAATTCCTATGTGGATGAATGAAGGATTGGCAGAGTATCTTTCCAGTGGTTGGGATACAAACTCAGAGATGTGGATTAGGGATTTAGCAATAAATGGAGGAGAATTTCCACAAATTCATCAACTCACTGGCTATATGGCATATCGGGGTGGACAATCAGTATGGAATTTCATCACAGAAAAATGGGGGGAGGAGTCCATTGCGGAAATTTTTTATCAGTTAAAAAAATCGAATAAAGTTGAAGCCGGATTTAAAAGAGCATTGGGAGTTGATTTAAAAAAACTAAATGAGCAATGGCATCAATATTTAAAAGAACAATATTGGCCTGATGTAGCAAATCGGGTAAATATTCCTAATTTTGCTCGTCAGCTTACCAACCATGAAAAACTTGAAAATACCTATAATGTGGCACCGGCAATTTCACCTGATGGCAGCCGAATTGCAATTTTTTCCAATAAGTCTGGACCAATGGCTATTTATCTTATTTCAGCTGAAGATGGAAGGTTTATTAAAAGAATTATTCAAGGAGAACGAAATTCAGAATTCGAAGAATTACATATTCTCAAACCTGGGATTACTTGGTCAGAAGATAGTAAAAAAGTTGCTTTTGCAGCAAAATCTGGAAAATCTGATGCCCTCTTTATAGTTGATTTGAAATCAGGGAAAAAGACAAAACATAGGTTGAATATGGAAGGAATATTTAGACCAGCTTGGCGACCAGGAACGAATGAAATTGCATTCATAGGGAATAATGGGAAATCTAGTGACATTTACCTTTTTAATTTGGATTCTGAAAAACTCACCAACCTCACCAAGGATTGGTTTACAGATGACCAAATATCCTGGCTTCCTGATGGCAGTGCAATTTTATTTATATCAGATAGAGATAATGTTTTAGATACAGGAGTTACAAATAAACCGGAAAATCATCTCTTTAATCAGACGGATATTTATGAATTAAATATTGATTCAGGATTAATCAATAGAATTACAGATACTCCCTTCAATGAAATGTATCCTTGTATTTCAAATGATAGTAATTATCTCGCTTTTATTTCGGATAAAAGTGGAATTAATAATATTTACCTTTATTCAGATATTCAATCCACAAATTATTATCAGGATCCCCAAGTTATTACCAATGTGCTCACAGGTATTACACAACTTTCCTGGAATGGAGATGATACTCAATTAATATTTACTGGTTTTTTTAATAAAGGGTATGATATATACACATTTGATAATCCCATTCAAAAAGTTGCGGAGAAAATTCAAGTTTCTCCAGCAGCATGGACCCTCAAATATGAGGAGCCTGATTTGCTGAGAAATGATGAATTAAGAAAAGGTAAATCATTTTTTAGTTCTGATAAATATAAAAATTATATTTTTTCAGGATTTGATGCTACGGAAGAAAGTCTACTCCCCCCTGAAATTGTTGAATTGGATGCCTCTGCAGTTTATGATAGCACAGGATTATTTCGAACCCATCTTTATAAAACCCGTTTCACTTTAGATTTTGCACAAGCTTATTATGCTGTCGATACTCGCTATGGGGGCCAGGGCATGGCATACTTTCTGTTCAGCGATATATTAGGCGATCACAAACTTCAATTGGGAACTGAAATGGTGGTGGATCTTCAGCGGTCAGATTATTTTCTATTATATCGTCTGCTTCCCTATAAAATAGACTGGAATTTTGTATTTTACCATCTTGCATATCAATATAGCCGATTTACCTCAAATAACTACCTAAGTGATATTTCTCTTTATCAAAATATCGGAAGCAGCATAAGCGCCAGTAAACCACTTTCTCGTTTTAATAGGATTGATGGGGGGCTAGATTTTAACCATATTATTAAATCAAGAATTTCAATATCCCAAGATCAGAGTAATCCACAATATTATGATGAAGAAATCAGTTATGAAGAATCATTCTCTACACTTATTCCATCCATAAAATATACTTGG
>CAJWYZ010000233.1 GCA_913049525.1 uncultured Fidelibacterota bacterium
GTAAACATAATTGCAGCAAGTTTTCTTTCAATTGGCATACGAGAAATTTATTAACTATTGTTGATGTATTATAGATGAAATATAAAGGATACAAAAAAAGGCAGAGAAAACTCTGCCTTTTAATTTTTGGTTACTAACTAAAAGCTATACTACTTAAGCAGTACGAGTTTTTGAGTTTGAACTACATCGCCAGCTACCATTTTAGCAAAGTACATACCACTTGCTTGATTAGAAGCATTCCAGGTAATACTGTGGTACCCTGCATCTTGATGCCCATTAACCAGTTCTTCAACTAGTCTGCCAGTAGCATCATAAACCATAATTTCAACTTGGCCTTCAGTTTTCAGACCATAATTAATGGTAGAGCTTGGGTTGAATGGATTTGGATAAGCATCTGTTAACTCAGTTTTAATTGGTAATACATTAGAAAAACTGATATCATAAGTTTGAACTTCAGCTTCAATACCATTTCCCTTGCTGTCAGCTAAAATAATATCCTTAAATTCAATAGTGCTGGTGCCTTCGAAACCATCTGCATTTAAAAATTCAAATTTTAAATTTTCAGGTAAGGCATGACCTTGCATACTAAAGATAAGTCCACGAAGGACGCCTTCAGATATTTCATTATATTTAACCTCAAAACCAGAAATAGCTTCAGGTTGTATAGATTTTATTTCTGATGTATTATAAGAAATATCAAATTGCAAGCCATGTATAGCCTTATCAGAATCAATTGTTAGATCAGCAATTGAACCAGAAGACTCAGAACGGGCTACAACAGTTTCCTTAAAGTTAACCTTAGCCTTATTAGCCGTGGCTTTTCCACCGAATAAAACAGCACTAGAGAGTGCCAGTATTGTTATTAGTTTAATATTCTTCATTATTTCACTTTCCTTTTATTCAAGTTTACTGTTATTTATTGTCCCTTTTTGTGATAAGGATCAAATAAATAAATTTGTCAATCCCCATCCAATCCTTTCACCGTTAACTTATAGGCTATCTATAATACATTACTAAATTAATATTGTAACAGCTTGTATCACGTTCTCATCGAGAATATGATAACTCCTCCTGTAATTAGGTGCTGGTATTGCAACATCCTTTCTTTTTCTCCCAAATCTTCCACCAAGGAGCTTTTGTACAATTTGAGCAACTCTTCTTATCAATTGAGGTGTTCTTTGCATCGAGTTTACATGGTGTGGAAGTATTTGATGATTGCACCTCATCAGCTACATTGATTTCTTTATTTGCTTCAATATTTGCTTTGTTCAGTTTACAAGAAACTTTTCCTTTACCTGCTTTGTTCTTACAGCATGGTTTCCCTTGAGAAAAAATGAGTGTAACACTCATGACCATAACTAATAAATATATTACTCTTTTCATTGTTTTTCCTCTCTTTTTGTAATCGATTATTAAATTCCCCAAAGTTCTCCTCGTGTAACTTACAACTTCTCTTCGTACGAATCACAGAAGTTTTTGTTCCAGAACATAAATTATGTAATCTAGAATTAGAACCCTATTCCGTTAGAAATTTCAAAATAGCTCTCGCCGTTTTTATTATAAATTATATTCCATATTTAAAATTACATTTAGGGGAAGCTACATATGATATTTCTGATTTCCTTAAGATTATGTGATAGTGATCACATAACATGATAGAGAAAAAACATTTATAAACAATTTCTTTCACATTACTCTCAAACTTTGTAACTTCACCCTATGAGGAGGATGATAAAAATCAGCTGTTTATTTTTGGGAATTTCCATTCTACTTGGTCAGAATGGGGATCCTCCAAAGCCTATTATCAAAGAATTTACCCCTGCCGGCCGGATAGAAGCTCTCATGGATGAAAATCATTCAGACAAGTGGCTTCTTATACAACTGGACCTGAAAAATGACAGCCTTTTTAATCTCGTAAATGATATTTTGCCAGCTATGGAGCTTTACTCCGGTCCGGCATCTTATCATCGCATTATGGAATTCCGTCACCTGGAACAGATACAGGGTGTACTAACGGATGAATTTTACTTTATACTCAATGAAAACTATAAACTGCC
>CAJWYZ010000234.1 GCA_913049525.1 uncultured Fidelibacterota bacterium
GTCATTCCATTAGAACGATTCCCAGACTGAATGTCTTTAATTTGAGTAAAGATGTACTCGATTGGCTGCCGATTAATCCGAGGATAGTTTTCTGTAGTAGGGTTGCTTCCGTCATAACCATGACATACGCCACATTTTTTTTGGTCGTATAATTTTTTGCCTAATTCAATATTTTTTTGTGAATTCTTTACAGCAAATGAAGTATCAAATTTATGTACATAAATCATTCCAGCAAATAATATGATGGTAAATACATAAAATGATCTAGTTATTATTTTCATATTCCAAACTCTTGAAGTTTTTCATAATCCACTACGATTTTATAAATACTACTATTGAGTGATCATCAGTTTCTTTGATTATATGATTAATCCTCGTTCACTTACTTACATTCATGATACTTTGTTTCATCTCGCTAGGTCTAACGAAAATTTCCCACAATATACAAAAACCCTTTTAATGCATCAACAAATCCAATCTCCTCGATTTGATATACTCCTCCTTGAAGATTCACTACATACAGTTCACCATCGGTATCTTCTCCAAACGAAGTAAAAAACATCGTAGACCCCTTTTTGGGCCCATAATGGATAGGCAGTTTATACAATAAAATCTTGGGATATGAGATGATTTCAGAAGGATTGTCGATTGAAATATACATCATCCCTCGTAGAAAATCACCAAAAACATATTTACCTTCTAGCCAAGGAATCTTCTTTCCACGGTAAACATAACCTCCGGTAACTGATCTGGAAATTAATCGATCAAATGCCGCGATAGGCATTTCTATCTCGGAGCGATCACAATTTTTTACTTCATCCGGAGGATAGCAAACCGGCCCTTCCATCTTTGCCCAGCCGTAATTTCCACCTTTTTTAATCAAATTGATTTCTTCATAGGTAACTTCCCCTACATCTCCCCCATACATTTTTCCGTTTTTTCTATCAAAGCTAAAGCGCCAAAGATTGCGAAGACCATAAGCCCAAATTTCATGCGGAGTATCAGGTTCTTGAATAAAAGGATTGTCTAAGGGAATTTCATAAGGTTGATCAGTATTAGCATCTCTAACATCAATACGGATCACCGTTCCATACAAAGTGGTACGGCCCTGCAAAAATTCCATTTCTTCTCTAGAAAACCATCCTCCGTAACCAATGGAAGCATAAAGATAATGATCTTTTCCAAACTCCAACATTCCTCCATTGTGTCCATCCCCAAACTTTTTAATTTCCAAGATAACCAATTCACTACTGAGATCGGTCGTATAATCATGATTCATTGTAAATCGTGAAATTCGGGACTTCTTTGGATTATCCAGAGAGTAAAAAATATAATAAAACGAGTTTTCCTCAAACTGAGGATCAAATGCAATAGAGAGTAACCCTTCTTCCCATCCTTCTGAATATACTTTTTGAGAAATATCCAACAAAATTCCTTCTGATTTTCGTGACGTTTTATAAATCCACTTTATCGTTCCGGGTTTTTCAGTAACAGCAAACCGTGAATTATCTCTTGGGAATGGTGCAATGTGGGTAGGAAGATTGAATGTTTCACCAGGAACCATTCGATTCAGAGTAATGCGGGGTCTCAGATAGAGTGCTCGAATCACAAGAATCAGTACTATCAAAACCAAAAAGCAAAATACAATCTTTTTACTGATGTAAAAGAATTTCGTACTGGTAACCATTTTTAATAAGCTGTAACTCAATAATAATTAAAGGAATCCATGATGGAAAAAATTAAAACTACAGAGGTAAAGTAGTTCCTCTACTAAAATTTATAAGTCAATACTCAATTCACTTCCTTTTAATCGGTTTGTTTTACAAGGAAGGAGGATGTTACTAGGTGAGGCACAGTGGAAGGGAGTTGATTATAGTAGAAATATCCTTGTGTTTACAGACACTTACGGAAAAAAGATTGAAAAAACTTTGTCGAGCTGAGAGGATTTGAACCTCCATCCTCTTCGTCCCGAACGAAGTACGCTACCGGACTACGCCACACCTCGACTGTCAGGGCATATTAACACAGCATACAACAAATGGCAACGG
>CAJWYZ010000235.1 GCA_913049525.1 uncultured Fidelibacterota bacterium
CTTTCCCAAACGGATCATTTAAAGGGATTGATTGTGTTTGATTCATTTTTCCTCCATAATTAAAAGTTATAATAAAATTACTGTAATAAATATTGTTATCCAAACAAGGGTCAAGAAATGCCAAAATAAACCTACTATTTTTACTGAATTATGATTGGTTGTACTTTTTTTAATTTTATGGGACAACCAAATAAGAAGGATTAGCCCCCCCACAATGTGCAAGGCATGAAGGCCTGAAAGCATATAAAAAACTGCACCTGCTTGATGTGCAGAAATTGTAAATCCATCGCTTATCAATAAATTCCATAAATACCATTGCATGGCAAGAAAAACAATTCCAATTAAAAAAGTAGCTCCTAACCAAAATTGAGTTTTATTATCATTACCTTCACTAAAAAAGTGTGACACTTTATAATATGTAGATGAACTTATCACAATTACACTAGTATTTATCCAAGATAACCAAAGAGGAATATCTCCAATAGTATATGACATCCACAACCCTGCCCTCGTTCTAAGAACTCCATAACTTGCCAGAAGTGCAATAAATAACATGGCGAAAGATGCAATTGCAATTAACATACCAAGGTATGAAGTAAAAGAATCATTTTCTTTCTTTATATAAAATGAATTGGGCGACATAGAGTGTTCTATTTTCATTCTAAGATGGTATTGGCTCAGATTGAGAAATCCAATCCTTATCTTTTAAATTTGGATGACTATATTCATGAGGTCCAACATGTACCGTTGGCGTTGATGAAAAATTGCCATGTGGTATTGGCGAATCTACCGTCCATTCAAGTGTCGCTGCTTCCCATGGATTTTGTTCTGCTTTTTTGCCTTTTAACAGACTATAAACAAAGTTGAAAACAAAAAGTACTTGGGCAGCTCCTAAAATAAATGCAGATGTCGTTATTAAATCATTCAACTCTAAAACCGGTTTTAGAAACTCAAACTCACTCGGATCGAAAATTCTCCGATGGTGTCCTGCATAACCCATTACCATCATATTAAAGAAAACCACATTTAATGGAATAAAAGAAAACCAAAAATGAATTTTACCAAGCGTTTTATTCATCCGCTTTCCAAATAATTTTGGAAACCAAAAATAAATTGCAGCAAAAGCACCAAACATTACTGAAGCTGCCATAGTATAATGAAAATGACCTACTACAAAATAGGTGTCGTGTAGGTATATATCTGAAGTAATGGTTGCATTGTATAATCCAGTAAGACCACCTAATCCAAATACCCACATAACTGACATAGCAAATAACATTGGTATTTCAAACCGTAAGGCTCCTTTCCATAAAGTACCCAACCAGTTAAAAAAGAATATTGATGAAGGAATACTAATTAATAATGTTAAAAACATAAATGTTTTTCCTAATAGTGGACTCATTCCTGTTGTGTACATATGGTGTCCCCAAACGAGACCACTTAATGCAGTGATAGCACACATACAAATAGCTGTCGTTTTATATCCAAAGGCAGGTTTTCTTGAAAAAACAGATAATAAATCAGATACAACACCCCACGCGGGAAGAATTAGTATATACACTTCCGGATGGCCAAATATCCAAAAGACATGTTGATATAATAATGGGTCACCTCCAGGAATTGTTGCTTTTTGACCCGCTATTAAAAATTGGGTTCCGGCTACATTATCTAGCAGTAATATGATTAATCCAGCTGCGATTATAGGTACAAATAGAGCATTTAGGATACTTGTAAGAAAGAGCCCCCAAACTGTTAATGGCATTTTAAAGTATCCCATTCCAGGTGCTCGAAGACGCACAATTGTAGTGATGTAATTCACTGCACCCATCAGAGTTGAAGTTCCTGCTAATGTGAGAGCAAGTGTCCAAAATGTTTGACCTTGTCCCGGTATTCCGCCGACAGGGGTACTTAAAGGAGGATAGGATGTCCAACCCCCTGCTGCCGTTCCATTTGGTAATAAATAAGACATTAGCAACACCACGCTTGCTAAGAACATTGTCCAAAAGGATATTAAATTAAGTTTAGGGAATACCATA
>CAJWYZ010000236.1 GCA_913049525.1 uncultured Fidelibacterota bacterium
CATGACACAGGGAGAAACAGAAGGCTATCTCAATTCAATTGTTGCCTATATTAAGTCAACCGAACCTGATATACTGCTATTACAGGAGGTTGACATATCTTCAAAACGTAGTGCTTATGTGAATCAACTGCAGTACATTTTAGATCGCACTCATTTGAATTATGGCGCATATGCTTCTATGTGGAATGTTGAAATAGTCGCCAGTGATGGACTAGGGAAAGTAGATGCAGGAAATGCCATATTATCCCGCTGGGAAATAACCGATGCAGAGCGGATTAAACTCCCATTGCGGACGGATCAGGATGACCTCACCCAGTATTTTTATCTCAGGCGCAATATCCTGAAAGCAAAAATTAATATAGATGAATTAGATACCACATTGTACGCCGTTAATATTCATGCAACAGCTTTTGCTAAAGATGACACAAAACAAAAACATATCGATGAATATGTTAATATACTGAATGGCATTGAAGAAAATGATGATATATTTATATCAGGTGGTGATCTAAATGCACTAACCCCATGGGCATCAAAAAGAGATTTTTGCGAAGATGATAAATGCAGTGATGATGTATGTGATGGTAATTATAATACCAATACTGTCTATGAGGGCTCTTATTTTGAATTTATTCCAAATGAAATAAATTTATTGAGACCGCTTTATAATTTTAACCCCGCAATAGATTCAGTATCTCTTCAACAAGATGATTTATCTCTAATTAATACCCATAGCCCCTGGAATACAAATGCTAATAACACCGGATTTTCTGATGTAGATTATTGGGATAGAAAATTGGATTATCTTTTTACCAATTTTGAAGATGGTTTCATAAATGGCACTACTCATCAGGATGCACACGAACTCTCTGACCATGCGCCTGTTTCGGCAACTTTAGTATTTCCTTAAAATATGAAAATTATTTTACAGATTAGCTTTATACTTTTAGTTGTCGGTGGAATTCTACTAGCGAATGATACTGCTTATCCGCTTGAAAATGGGCAGCGACAGATGGGTGTTTTTCAACCCCGCATTTATGGAATGAATAACAATCTGGAAATCAGTACGCATCCTTTATTGTTTTTTGTAAAACCCAATGTCAAGCTTAAGAAATTCTATAGAGAAATAAATGGATTTGGTTTGGCATCCCGATATAGTTTTGACTATCCCACACCTCTTCTCAAAATTCTTCAGAAGAAAGGCATAGGCGGTTTATTATCTAACCCCAATGATGTTGGAAAAATCCCCCATCTCATAGTTTTACAGGGTGAACTATTAGCAACAAAAATATTTACACAACATTCTGTAACCGCAAAACTGGGTATGTCTACATGTCTGGGCTGCGCATTGGATTCTCGACATTTAATTGACTATGACCTAGCATACCCGAGAATGGCACTTTATCACCATGGTATTGGGGCAAATATGGGCCTAGACTTAGACTATATCTATTCTGAAAAAATATCACTTAAAGCGGATGGAGATTTATTATTTTTACCGGAAGAGAATGTTTTTATTGAACACAAATTTCTAATTCATTATACATTATCAAGCAATTATACCCTATCGGGAGGGTATAAATATTCTTACGGCTATTATCCCTTTAATAAGAGGGAGAGTTTATGGAATTTGTTTCCCCTGTTTGATCTAAGTTGGCGCTGGAATAAATAGCCAGCTTTTAATT
This sequence comes from uncultured Fidelibacterota bacterium, assembly GCA_913049525.1. Lineage (GTDB taxonomy): Bacteria > Fidelibacterota > Marinisomatia > SCGC-AAA003-L08 > D37C17 > D37C17. The sequence goes on from CAJWYZ010000236.1 coordinate 1,686, forward strand.
ATTATCAACAATATTATGCTTTGATTTAAGTTGAATCAATTAGAACTTCACATAATCCCAATCAAATAATTTCATTCCTGAAAAATATTGAAAAGTTATTAATTGTTCAACTGAAATATGGGTAAATTCGTAGAATATTTTGGAATTAATTAATGGAAAAAGAGGAGTTCTCCATTTAATTAATAACCATTTTTCAATCAAATCAAATTAAATTGGAGCAAAAATGATAACAGCCATTGATAATATTTTTGGAATATTTGTAGGCTACATTGCAAATGTCCTATTCTATAAAATATTTGGAATTCCCTTTATTGTTCTGGTA